>JANWHR010000031.1 GCA_025450355.1 Micropepsaceae bacterium | reverse complement strand
GATTCGCAGAGCAGCGACTCCACGCCTTTGATGATCACGCTGCGGCACATTTTCGTGGCCGAAGCCCGGCCAATCTCCTCTGCAAACGGCTGACCTGCAAACCCCAGCGCACGCGCACGCGCGATAAAGGCGGCGGCATGTGTTCCACCGAGCAGCATTGGCGAGGCAATCCGTTTTGGCGCGATCGGCGTCATCACGGCGGCTTCGACATCGCGCGCCCCGGCATTTCCGATCACCTCCGCGCAGTCCATTATTGTGCGCGGCGACACCGACTTGACGTCGAGGTAAAAGGTGCCCGGCGCAAGGTGTGGCGCGACACCGTGCGCCGCCTCCAGATCGGATGCCGCGGTGACCGCACTAATGACCAGTTCGCAGTCACGAACGGCCGCCGCCGGGCTTTTCGCCGCCACAGCCGGCACGATGCCCAGTCCCGTGGACGGACCGCTGGCCGCGTTCGCAAACAGTGGATCATAGGTCGTGACGGCACAACCGGCGGCGAGAAGATCGGCGGCCAGAGTCTGGCCAACCTCGCCAAAGCCGATCAGCGCGATACGCGAAAAAACCGTCGCCGTCACACTCAGTCTTCCGGCGGCGTATCGATATACTTCAATCCCTTTTCCAGCAGCCGCGCTCGCATGTTGCTCACATCCAGGCTGAGTTCTCCTCGCGCGTAACGGATGCGGCTCCTGGCTTCCTTGTCTTCCCGTTCGCGGCTCGCGTTCAGGACATCCTCCGCCTGTTTCCGCCGAACCACCACCACGCCGTCATCATCGGCGACAATCAGATCGCCCGGATTGATCAGTTGACCCGCGCAAACCAGCGGCAGATTGACGTTGCCGGGTGTTTCTTTGACCGTGCCCTGCGCGAAAATTGCACGCGACCAGACCGGAAACCCCATTTTGGTGATTTCCGCAACATCCCTGCAGCCGGCCTCAAGGACAAGTCCTGCGACTCCGCGAGCTTTCAATTGCGTCGCGATCAGCTCGCCGAAATAGCCGTCTTCGCAGGGAGAAGTCGGTGCGGCAACCAGCACATCACCTTCGCGGCATTGTTCAACGGCGACATGCAGCATCCAGTTGTCGCCGGGCGCCATTTCGCAGGTCACAGCTGGACCCGCGGTGTGACAGGGCCGATAGACCGGCCGCATATGGGACGCAAGCAGACCTTTGCGCCCTTGTGCCTCGTGAATGGTTGCAACGCCGATCCCTTCATATTTTTCCACCAGTTCGGCATCCACACGCCGGATATTCCGGACCACGACGCTCACGCGAGTTCTCCATTCTGCTGAGATTGCGCGGACCAAAGTCCGCGCTCCGCATTCATAGGCCGCAGCCCCGGCAACCTCAAGTGTTGTGACAGAACCGGATTGCCGAGTTGGGCGCATGGTGCAATACACAATGAAGGACTTCGCAGGAGGGCAGATGTGCCCTGGATTGAAACAGGCGGCGTGAGCTTTCATTACCGGCTGGAAGGCAGTCATGGCCACTCGCTGGTTTTTTTGCATGAAATCGGCGGCTCACTGGATTCCTGGGACGGCGTGGTGCCCGAGCTTGCGTTGCGCTTTCGCGTCCTGCGCTATGACCAGCGCGGTTTCGGATTGTCGGAAAAGCCAAGGCCAGTCTATGGCATCGAAACCCTGACGGATGATCTTCAGAATCTTCTCCGGGTGCTCGATCTTCCACCGCCATGGCACATTGTCTCCCTGGCGGCATCCAGCATGACCGCATTGAGCCTGTACCAACGCGTTCCGGCCGACGTTGCTTCACTCGTGTTCTGCAATCCGGCGCCGGGCGTTGATCCTTCGCGGGCCGATGCGCTGAATCAGGTGGCCGATCGCGCCGAGCGTGAAGGCCTGCGCGGCATTTTGCCGGCCATGCTCGACAGGTCCTACCCGCCCACGCTGTCGGACCGCGAAACTTACGAAAATTATCGCGGCCGTTACCTCGCGAACGATCCCGTTGGTTTCGGCAATGCATTCCGGATGATGGCGCGCACCAATCTTGCCGAACTGCTGACCTCCATCCGCTGTCCGTCAATGGTCATTGCCGGACGCCAGGATTTCATCCGGCAGGTTGCCGTGACGGAGGCGATCGCCAAGAAGATTCCGGGCGCGCGTTTTGAAACCATTGACGCGGGCCATTTCATGCCGACAACTTCGCCCCGGGCGTTGCTTGCCCTGTTGCAGGATTTCTGGAACGGATTGCCGTGATGGCGCCCATGCCAATCGCCGAGGAGGCATTCAGCCATGCAGGTTGAGGCGAACGGGATTGAGTTCAATGTCCGTATCGACGGACACCGCGGTTTGCCCTGGTTGGTGCTGTCCAATTCGCTGGCGACAAATCTGTCCATGTGGGACCGGCAGGTCGAGGCGCTGCGCGATGGTTTTCGCATCCTGCGTTACGACCAGCGCGGCCATGGCGAGAGCGACGCGCCCGCCGGGCGCTATGGTTTTAATGTGCTGGTTGCCGATGTGATTGGCCTCTTCGATGCGCTTGAAATCAGGCGGCCGCATTTCGCCGGTCTTTCCATGGGCGGGATGACCGCGATCGCGCTGGCCGAACAGCATCCGGATCGGGTCGATCACGTCATCGCCTGCGACTGCGGACCGGCATCCACGCCGCAGTCGGCGCAACAATGGGAAGAACGGATCGCCCTGGCCCGTGACCACGGCATGCAGGCGCTGGTGCAGCCCACGATCGATCGCTGGTTCCCTGCCGAATTCGCCAACGCCAACCCGGACGTGATCGAGAAAGTCCGGCACATGGTCCGGACCACACCCCTGAACGGCTTCATCGGTTGTGCCCATGCCTTGTCGAATTTCGATCTGCGCCCCGGACTCGGCGCAATCCGCAATCCTGTGCAGTTTATTTGCGGCAGCAACGACGCCTCGCTCACCGGCACAAAGGCGCTGCATGCAGCAGTTTCCGGGTCCGCTTTCGTCGAAATCGCAGGCGCAGGGCATATTTCCAACATGGAAAATCCCACGGCCTTTAGCCACGCAATGCAAGCGTTTCTGATGGAATAAGGCAGCTTCCGTACCGGATTGATCTGCGTCAACCTGGTTTGCAAAGCCCGCGCCATCATTATAATCGCGACTGTTGAGCGTCAGGAGGAGTTCATGCCCGTTGCCGCCAGGGAAAACACGCGCACCGCAAAGAAGGGCGCGGCCGAGTTGATGGAAGAGCTGAATGCCGATACCGCGAAGCTGCACGCCTGGATTCGCACCCAGGCCAATTCGCCGGCCCAGCGGCCGTGGTTTGCCGACACCAGCGATGCCCGCGGAGAGCTGGGCTCGGGCAGGGTTGCCGCCAATCAGCTGAAAATGCTGCCGCACCGCTGGCGCTGGCGAGAGATCAGTCCTTTCCTCTTCAGGATTGCCGAGCTCGCCCGGAATGCGGAAGTCAAACCGCTCGAGACCACCGACCGGCAGGGCATTCTGCTGACCAATCCCGGTCTTGGCGGCCGGCTGCAGATCACAAATTCCATTCGCTGCTCCATCGCCATTTACAATCATGGTGATATCGCGCCGGCGCATATCCACAGCCCGAATGCCAGCCGCACCATTCTTTCCGAAAAGGGCGGTTACACCAATGTCGAGGGCGAACGCTGTGAATGCCGTCGCGGAGACCTTGTGCTGACACCCAATGGCACCTGGCATGATCACGGCAATGCGGATTCCGAGCCGATGATCTGGATCGACATGCTCGATTGGCCGCTGATGGAATATTTCGACTGTGTCTGGGTGGATCAGAACTATTCCGACGGAACCCGTAGTAACGCAAAATCACAACCGGAAATCCACAGCGATGGACATTCCACGCGGATGTACGGCAATGGCGGAATGAAGCCGCTGTTCACTTCGAATCAGCGCGGCTGGGGGCAACAGGCGACGCCGATGTTCCATTACCGCGGCGTCGAAATCCGCGATACCCTGCACCGCCTGCGGAAGGAGAAGGGCGATCCGTTCGAAGCCATCAAGATGCAGTTTGTCGATCCGGTGACGGGCGGCCCCGTATTCCCGACGCTGGACTACTGCGCGCAACTGATCCGCCCGGGCGAGGAGTTGGAATTCAAGCGCGAGACCTGCTCGACTTTTGTGCTCGTGATAGACGGCAAGGGCTTCACGGAGATTGGCGGCCAGCGCTTCGATTGGGAACAGAACGACATCCTGGCCATTCCGAACTTCCTATGGCGCCGCCACGTGAACACCGGAAGCGAGGATGCCGTGCTGTACACGGTTTCGGACGCGGCGGTATTGCGCGCGATTGGTCAATACCGGTCGCAGGGAAAACACCGGGACGGCAAAGTCGTCCAAATCGTGCAATAGGCGCAGCAAGAGGTTCCGGAACGCGCCAGGCGCGCATTCCGGCGCTGTCTGGAATGCCAATTCCGGTTACACATTCTTCTCCTTGAACGGAGGAAATTCCATGGCGCGAAATCTCACCGCGATCATCGCCGCGATGGTCTGCCTCACGTCTGCGCCCGTATTTGCCGCGGCGCTGGACGAGGGCAAAGCGGCTTATCAGAAGGGCGACTACGCGGCCGCGTTGAAACTGCTGCGGCCACTCGCCAACAGCGGAAATTCCGAAGCGCAAGTGTTCATCGGGATGAGCTATGAATTCGGCGACGGGATTGCGAAAAATCCTGCCGAAGCGGTGAAATGGTACCGGCAGGCGGCGGAAAAGGGCAGCACGGATGCCGCCTACAATCTCGGCACAATTTATGAATCGGGCAATGGCATCGCGAAAAATCTTACCGAAGCGGTGAAGTGGTTTCGCGTGGCCGGGGCAAAGGGCGATCCCCTGTCACAGCGGGAACTCGGGACGATCTACCACGAAGGCACGGGCATAAAGCGCGACGATACCGAGGCGGCGTTCTGGTTCCGGATGGCGAGCGGCAAGAATGATGTTCCGTCGATGACCGCGCTTGGCCAGATGTATCTCGCGGGCCAGGGCGTCATGCCCGACCGGAAGCAGGCGCAGGACCTGTTGCGCCGCGCTTCCGAACTCGGCGACCCCGACGCGAAGAAGTTGCTGGACCGCGAATTCGGCGCAAAGTGACCCACTCACTTAAAGCGAGGCAGCGCACTGCCCACGAGGACGCATGTTTTTTGTGCGACCACTTCGAGCGCAGTGAGATGTTGGCAGGCACACCTCCTTGTCATCCCCGGCGAGCATCGCACAGCGATGCGAGGGAAGGAGACCCAGGTATCCGCGCAGCCTCGTATCCCGCAGGAATGGAATGACCGCCGCGCGAGAGCATTTGCATCTGACACTTGCGTGCCGGGCCACCGGGGTCCCCTTGCCGCAGCGAAGTTGCGGCTCGCCGGGGATGACAGACTGAGTGGTTATAACACTTACCGCTCGTCCGCGACGTGGGTGCGGAGCGTGCCGATTTTGGAAATCTCCACTTCCAGAACATCGCCGGCCTTCATCCACACCGGCGGATTCCGGCGCGCGCCGATCCCCTCCGGCGTGCCGGTTGCGATGATGTCGCCCGGGGACAATGGCGTGAATGTTGAACAGTAAGCGATTAGCGCGGGCACATCATGCATCATCATGTCCGTGCCGGAATGCTGCATCTGCACGCCATTGAGGCGCGTCGTCAGCGTGAGTTTGGCAGGATCAGGAATTTCGTCCGCGGTGACCATCCACGGACCAAGCGGACTCGTCGAGGGAAAATTCTTCCCGGTGATGAGCGATATCTTGATGAAGTCGCGCACGCTGCCGTCGCAGAAGCAGGTGTAGCCCGCGACATAAGACAATGCGTCGTTCACCGGGATTGCCCGGCCCGCCTTGCCGATGATGACCGCAAGCTCGCCTTCAAAATCGAGATGTGACGATGCTTTGGGACGAATGATTTCGCCCTCATGGCCGGTGAGGCAATCGGCGAATTTCGTGAAGATATTCGGCTTTTCCAGCACCGCGTGGCCGTGCTCCGCGGCATGGCTTCGGTAATTGATCCCGACACAGAGGATCTTGCCCGGATCGGTGATGAGCGGAAGAAATTTTATCTCCTCCAGCCGCCGGTCGGGTTCGGCCCCTTTGGCGAGATTCAGCATCTCGTCCAGCACGCCGTCTTCCTGCAGGGCTTCGCGCAAGCTGTACAGACGATCGCCCAACCGGTCTGAAAGCGTAATCACACCCATACCGGTGACGAGACCGAAGGCCGGCTTGCCGCCGGCGAGATAGCTTCCGAGTTTCATTTCTGGTCCGGCCTGGTGACCATATCGCCGACGCCGGCCTTGTTCGCCCAGTAATGCCACGCCCGCCAGGTTTCGACGGAATACGGACTGTAGCCGCGATTGCGCGCGTCGATTTCACCCTGACTCAAATATTTGACTTCACCGCCGAGCTGCCTGGCCCGCCACAGCGCACGCGCATTGCGTGGCAGATAGACCGACATGCGCACGACTTCGATCAGCGAACGGGCAGCCGCGGCAAAACCATGCCCGCGCATCAGCGCAACCGAGTGGCTGTCCAGTGCCTTTGCCAGGTCCTGTCCCTGTTCGACATTGGCGACGAGCAGATTGGTATCGCCAAATTTGTCCGCAATGTCCCAGACCGGCACACGCGACCCGATAAAGCTGCCGGAATGGATCACCGGACGCAGCGGTGTTCCATCGGCGAGCCCAAATGGAAGAATGTCCTCGGCATGCGCATGCACCACCGCCATGACATCGGGACGCGCCTCAAAAATGCCGCCGTGGATAAAGCGTTCGAGATACAGAGCACGTTTTTCTTCACGCACGGGTTTTCCATCGAGCGTGAGTTCCACGATATCATCGCGAGTGATGAATTCCGGCGCCAGTGAGCGCGCCAGAAAGAAGCGCGAAGGATCATCGGGATGCCGCACACTGACATGACCATAGGCATCCACCACATCTTCGTTGGCCAGGATGCGGTTCGCGATGACCAGGTCGTTCAGCAGATTGTCGAGTTTTGACATTCGGATTCTCCGTTACGTTTTGTCATTCCCGGCCGAACGCGAAGCGTGACGGGAAGGGAATCCATCTGCCGCGTGTCCACGCGGCGAAAAAAAATCTTTTGGCGCGCCGACGTGCGCCCGATGGATTCCCTTCCCCTCGTACTGCTTTGCAGCACTCGGCCGGGAATGACAGAAACGTGTACTGCGAGGCTCATTTAAAACCAGGATTCGCTTTCGCCGTAATTCGGCACAAAGAGATCGTCCACCAGAACCTTCTCCGCGATCAGATGCTGATCGGCCAGATAGGTCACCAGCGCTTCCAGCGTCGGGCGGTTCTTTTCGATCCCGTAAGGCCAGGGATCGCCATCGAACACA
Organism: Micropepsaceae bacterium; assembly: GCA_025450355.1. GTDB lineage: Bacteria > Pseudomonadota > Alphaproteobacteria > Micropepsales > Micropepsaceae > CAIYRG01. The sequence continues at coordinate 16,396 of JANWHR010000031.1, read as the reverse complement.
TCAAAAATTTCATCGATGTCGCGCATCAGCCACGGCATCATGTAGCGGGGGGCGCGCAGGTTCAGCATCTTTTTCAATGCGATCCGCTTTGACCGCTCAAAGGCGTTGTACAGGCTGGTCGCGACGAAGGGGAAACGTTCGTACACTTCGCGTTTGATCGCGATCAGATGCATGATCGGGTAGATGCGCGTCCGCCGGTAATATTCCTTTTCCAGTTCCACATAATCGGGAAACAGCCGCGCGATATCCCGGCTGTGCCGGATCGATTCAGGGAGCGACGTGCCGAGAGTCGCATCCACGACACCCTCCACGATCAATTCGTTGAGCGGCCGCCCGCGCGGCGCCGGCTCGATGCGAATGGGTTTCAGCAGCGGCAACACGTGCGGGTCGCCATGCGCGCCGCGGTGGTTGACCGCCCCCTGCACCCAGTGAATCTTCTCGAAATCGACGCCGTATTCGTGCTGCAGCAGCCCGCGAATGAAAATCGCCGCCGTCATGGTGTACAGCGGCACGCCGACGCGTTTTCCTTCGAGGTCTTTGGGGGCGCGGATGCCGGATTTTTTGTTGATCGCGATAAAACCGTGCCGGAAGCAGCGCGACGGAAACACCGGGAGCGCGACAAAGGGGCACTGCCTGTTGGCAAATCGCTGCACGAACTCGGAGCTGGAATATTCCGCGACATCGAATTCCTGGCCACCGGACATGCGGTCGAAGATCGGGCGGGGCTCGTCAACCGCGATGAAATTCAGATCGATACCGTCTGGCTGCACTTCCCCGGTGTAAAGCGGCTGCATACGGTCATACAGCGCGCAGGCAAAACTGAGCTGGAGTTTGGTCATGGGCTTGCCCCCTCCGGCCCTTCGGGCCACCTCCTCCGCTTCGCAGGGGAGGAGAGTTCTTAGGTTTCGTTGATAACGGGATTGCGCAAAATGCCGATCTCCGGCGCCTCGACTTCAACCACGTCACCCTCTTTCAACCATTGTGGCGGCGTTTGGTGGCCACCGGCGCCAAGCGGCGTGCCCGTGAAAATCAGATCGCCTGGTTTCAGCGTGGTGAATTGCGTGACGTAGGTAATCAGCCAGGTAAAATTCCACGTCAGCCGCTCAGTCCAGTCATCCTGCCGCAACTGGCCATTGACGCGCGTCGTGAGATGCAGCGGGGAAGCCGGATTTAATTCATCCGCGGGCACGATCCACGGCCCGATGCTGCCCGAGCGGTCGAAATTCTTTCCCTGGGTCACGTTAAGGCTGCCATGCCGAAGCCAGTCGCGCACGCTGCCCTCGTTGCCGAGCGTCAGGCCATAAATCATGCCGGTCGCCTGTTCGCGTGGCACCGCGCGCCCTTCACGCCCGATCACCAGCACGATTTCGCCCTCGTAATCGAACTTGTCGGACACCTTTGGCTTGACCAATGCCTGGCCATGGCCAACCAGCGAATCTGGAAAACGGACAAACAGATTCGGGTATTTCGGAGTCTCGCGGGGCGCATCTTTGTATTCCGCGGCGCGATCCGGGTAATTGATGCCAACGCAGATGATTTTTTCGGCGCCAGGAACCGGCGGCAGGAATTCGACCTCATCCAGCCGGTAATCGGCGAAGCGGGCCGCCGAAGCCGCCCTCGCGTCGGTCAGCCCCTGCTCTCCGGCCCGGATCACCTCAAGTGCAGAGCGGTATTTGCCCCCGAGGCGCCCCCCCAGATCGACCATGCCTGCATCGATGACGGCGCCAAAACTGTTGCGCCCGCGAATGCGGAAACTTGCCAAGCGGAAATTGCCCATGGCGGCGAAACTAGCGGGAAATGCCCCATGGTCAAGCGCATTTGCCGCGATTGCCTCACATCACGTTGACGCGTCACGGGTGATGGCTATTGTGCCGAAAATCTTCGCATTTCGAGGAAAGAAGCAGATGCACGACGTCACGGATAAGACCCATTGGCATGAACCCACCGGCGGAAATCGCGCTGGTTTTGGCAAATGGGGGCGCGTGAAGACGCCCTATGACGTCTTCATGGAATCCGAGGGAATCCCGTGCTTCCGCGACATCGGAATCTCGAAGGTCCAGAATCTGCCGCTTGCGCCCTGGAAACGTCTGGGCGGCAGAGGTACCTACATCCAGCTGCACGGCACGGAAACCAAATGGGGCTGCTATCTCGTGGAAGTGCCCGGCCGGGGCGCGCTGACACCTGAGAAGCATCTGTTCGAAAAAATCTTCTTCGTGGTGGAGGGCCGCGGCTCGACAGAGGTATGGCTCGACGGCGACAAAAAGCGCCACACCTTCGAGTGGCAACAGGGTTCGTTGTTTTCCGTTCCGTTGAACGCGTGGCATCGAATCGTTAACGCCGCGTCATCCCCTGCCCTGCTGCTCGCCGGAACGACCGCGCCGGTACTGCTGAATGCGCTGCAATCAGTCGATGCGGTATTCAATTGCCCGGTGCAGTTTCGCGATCGCTTCTCGGGGGCGGACGACTTTTACAAATACAATGACGATGTCGAACCGGACCCCGTGCGCGGTCTTGCGATGCGGCGCACCAACTTTGTTCCCGACGCCGTCAATTGCGATCTGCCGCTGGACAATCGCCGCTCGCCCGGATTCCGCCGTGTCGAGCCCTTCATGACCGGTAACTCATTCTATTTCTGGATCGGCCAGCACGAGAACGGCCGCTATTCAAAAGCCCATGCGCACACTTCGGCCGCTGTCCTCATCTGCATCAAAGGCAAGGGCTACACGCACACCTGGCCGGAACGCCTGAACGTGATGCCGTGGCGGGATGGCCATGAAGACAAGATCAAGCGCATCGACTACGAACCGGTCGGCATGATCTCGGCCGCGCCCGGCGGCGCCCGCTGGTATCATCAGCATTTCGGCGTCTCGAAAGAGCCGTTGCGGCTCATGGCATGGTTCGGGCCCCACAATCCCGGCCGCGAGCCCGGCCCGCCCGGCGAAATCCACATCGACTACACAGGCATGGACATCACCGAAGGCGGCACAGCAATTCCCTACTGGATGGAAGACCCTCAGGTGAAAAAGGACTGGGAAGCGATGATCGCGAAAAATGGCGTCGAGAGCCGCATGCGCCCCGAATTCTTCGACCGCGACTTCAAGGGCGAACTGCCGAAGGGGCCATAGTCGAGCCATGGTCCCAGTCGCTGAACAGGAGCGAGAAACGAGTAACGAGAGTACGCCGGAGCTGCTCTCGCTGCTCGCTCCTCTTCACTCGCTCCTCCTGCGCGTCTCCGCGTGAAACAATCTCTATGACGCTGCTCCTGTCGAACGAGGACGTGGCGCGGGTGCTGACGATGAGCGATACCATCGCGGCGCTGGAAAGGGCATATGACGAAGTTGCGGCGGGCGAAGCGGTTTGCCGGCCGCGCATCGACATCCGGATTCCGACCAGCGACGCCAGCCGCAATTACCAATGGGGCAGCATGGAGGGCGGTTCGACCTCCGGCTATTTTGCCGTGCGAATGAAGTCCGACGTGGTGTTCGAGAGCGAATACAACGGAGTGCGGACGCAGGAAAAATATTGTCAGCGCCCGGGGCTGTTCTGCGGCCTGGTCTTTCTCACTTCCATTGAAACCGGCGAACCCCTGGCCCTGATCAACGATGGCGTGCTTCAGCACATGCGGGTTGGCGCGGACGGCGGCATTGGCGTGAAATATCTGGCCAATGCGGATGCGGCCACCGTTGGAATGCTTGGCGCGGGCGGCATGGCGCGCAGCAATCTCGATGCTTTCATGCAGGTGCGCAAGATTCGCCGTCTGCAGGTCTTCAGTCCAACGCCGGCACATCGGGAGAGCTTCGCGCGCGAGGTCGCGGATAAATACGGGATCGAGGCGAAGGCCTGCGCGCGCGCCGAGGCTATTTACGAAGGCGCCGATATTGTCGCGGCATGCACGGACTCCGCGGTTCCGGTGCTCAACGGTCGCCGCCTCCCCAAAGGCGCCCATGTGATCAAGATCGGAGGATCCGGCGCTCCGGATGCTGCGACGCTCGCTCGCGTGGACATTTATCTGCGCTTCGGCGACGCTCCTCCGCCGGCAAGCCGCCCGGATCTGCATTTCGACGACGAACATATCGGCTGGGAGGCGCGCAGCGATCTCCCGAAACATGGCGACGGGCGGTCACAGCGAAAGCGCGGCCATGGCGTTCTGTTGCGCGAAAAAAGAATTTCGCTGGCCGATCTGAAAGCGGGCCGTGTGCGGGGACGAACCGCACAAGACCAGATCACCTATTCGGAGCGCGGCAACCTGCAGGGCGCGCAGTTCTTTGCCGTTGCAGGCCTGGTTTATGAACGGGCCAAAGCCGCCGGCCTGGGGCGCGAAATTCCCACCGAGTGGTTTCTGCAGACCATCCGGAATTGACCCCGCGAATGTCAATTACGGCAGGTAAAACCGCAGGCTTAGTTGGAACTGATTTTCCACAGCCTTCGGACTAATCCCGGCGAGCGCACGCTCGCTTCGCGTGCTGTCCACGCGGATGGCCTCGGCGGTCACGCGCAGCCACTGAGTGGGAAGATAGTTGATCGCCGCCGTCACCGCATTGCCGGACTCACGGGTATCCGCGGCTGCAATCGGCGTATGCGCGTGCGCGGCAAAGACATCGAACCGCGCGGCAATCCGCCAGTCATCGTCAAGGTTCCAGCCCGCCAGAAGGTAAGCCGCCGAAAACCGCGTATCGCTGGAAAAGAACGCGTTCGGACGAATGCTGGTTTGCCCCGTCATGCCCTGCGCCAGAAGCGTGACATTGCCCAAATTGGTGCTGACGCCCACATCCTGAAAGGCTGTGCGCCAGGCGATGGTTCCGTCGTAGATCGCCGAGGGGTTCGCCTCATTGTCGTATGCGATGAAATTCAGTTTCGCGATCCCGGTCTCGTCCCAGGCCGCGGCCGCATACCACCCGGGCTGCTTATCAATCTGCAGGATTTCCTGCGTGCGCAGCGGCAGCGGCACTTGCAGCATCCGTGCCTCCACATCCGGCAGTCGCGGCCTGCCAAAGAGGCCGGTAAAGGCATCGCTCAACGACCAGCCGCGGTCCGCAAGCAGCACCCCGGCCGGTTCATTGAAACCGAAAATTGCCGCGCTCAGTGACACGTTTCGGATCTCGCTGCGCCACTCCAGGGTTCCCTCGGCGCCGATAATCCGGACCTCTTCGCCAAGCCAGCTGTTGATCGCGGATGGCGTCAGTGTCCACGGGCTGGTCCATCCGACTTCGGTGTTTTCAAGCGAGACGGGGGGAAAAAAAGCGCCGCCGCGCACGCTCCAGCGCCATGGGCTGGTCGATACGGGGCGATAGCGCAAATAACCCTCCAGAAGGTCCACCGCGCTGTACTGCTTCTCTGCCACCCGAACCGTCGCGATACCGATCAGTTCCGGCGTGATGACAACCGAGCCCTCGACCGCGGCTTCCGCAAACTGCAGGTCCGGCCTTGCATCTTCCGCGCCAAATCGCAGCTTTCCCAAGCCGCCATTTTGCCATGACACCTGGTTGGACGGGACGATGAGCCGGAGGTCGGCATAGCCATCCACGCTGAAATCAACGGCGCCCGCGGCAGATGGCAGTAGGATGGCGCACAGGGTCAGGGCCGTGCGACCGGCAAGACGCGGTCTCATGCGACCTCCGCGCTCAACTCGGCGCCGGCGAGAACCGGCAGGCAAACCGTCACCGTGGTTCCGGCGCCGTATTCACTTTCGATGGCAAGGCTCCCACCGTGCATTTCGACAATACTTTTGGCGAAAGGCAGCCCCAGGCCGGCACCCTGATGCAGCGCATTGAAGGCCTGATTGCCGCGATGAAACGGTCGTATGACCAGCGGCAATTCTTCCGCCCTTATGCCGGGCCCGCGATCAGCAACGACAAGCTTTACGGATTGACCCTTGCGCGATCCATGAACGGTCACGCGGCCTCCTCGTGAAGAGAACTTGACCGCGTTGTCGATCAGATTTGTGAAGCTCCTCTGCAGTTTGACCTCATCGCCCTCCATCGCAGGCCAGGCTGCAAAATCCCCCTCCACGTCCAGAACCACACCGGCCTGTCCGGCCACCGGCGAGAGGTTGCGCACAGCCGCAATGACGAGGTGGCCAGGGGCAAAGCGCTTCTGCGCAAGCCTGAGTTTGCCCGATTCCGCCTGCGCCAGATGCAGCATGTGCTCGAACTGGTTCACCAGGCGGACCCCGCTCTCATGGATGTCGCGGGCATAGTCGGTGTATTTGGCAACTCCGATCGGTCCCAGAATCTGGCGCAGGATCAATTCGGAAAAGCCGACGATTGCGTTCAACGGCGTGCGCAATTCATGGCTCATGTTGGACAGGAATTGCGATTTCGCCTGATTGGCTTTCACCGCTTCGTTGCGGGCGGCATCCAGAGAGATGATTGCGTTCCGCATCGCAGCTTCACGTTCGGCAACCGCCACGGTCATTCCGTTCAGCGCCGCCGCGAGTTCGCTCACTTCATCATTGCGGCCGAGCCGTGGAAAGGGCGCGTAATCGCCCTGGGCGATGCGCCGCGCCGCCGCAGCCAGTTGCTCCAGCGGACGCGACATCCCGCGGGCGATCAGTACACTGGCGCAGAGCGCCAGTGCCAGCGCACCCGCAAGCACCAAAAGCATCGGCTTCAAAATCGCCCAATAGGCGCTCAGCGCCTGGTCAAGCGGGTAATCGAACAGCGCGAGTACCGGTGCGCTGCCTTTCGCGGTATCGAGTCCCGCAATCATGGTGACGTGATCGGAGCGTTGCTCGTTGATCAGAATCGGAGCGGTTCCCACAACCGCCGATGGCCAGTTGATTTGTCCCGGGGCGTAGCCCGAGGTCCGCGCCACCACAGTCCAGGCGGACGGTGAGCGAGTCGCCAAAGCCATGGAATGGGCGATCGAGGAAAGCTCCGCGAGCCGGTTCAACAGAACGTCGTTCACCGGAATGCACGCCGCTATGAAGGCAATCGGCACGGGTGCGCGCACGGGGACCGCCACAATCCAGTACAGCCGGCCTTCCAGCACCGCCAGCGCAGTGGCCTGGTCGTCCGTCGCAGCACGGCCGATCAGGTCGGGAAAGGGAAATCGTGCACCCGTCGCCAGCCTTTCGCCGGTGTCGGAGCTGATTTTCCCGTCCAGCCCGACCAGCAACATGCGCTCCGCCCCGATACGGTTGCCGAAATTGCGCAGCGCCGATTGCGCGGTTTCGGGATCGTGCTCCGCCACCGCTTTGCGCAGCGCATAATCCAGCGATAGCACTTCGACATCATCGCCGACCCGCTCCCCAAGCACATCGAGCTGCCGCATCAGCGCCGTGGTGGAGGTTGCCAATTGCCGCTTTGCGTTTTCCACCAGGCTGCTGCGAATCGTGCTGTAGGTGAGGAGTGCAGCAATCCCCTGGACGGCCAGCAGCATCACAATCAGGAACAAAGCGAGGCGGTAGCGGAAGCTCACCGGCGCGCCCTCAGTAATGGCCCGTGTGCATGTGCATTTTGGGCGGCGGCGGCAACAATTTCAGAGTGGTTGAGAACTCCGTTGTTTCGCCGGCCAGAATGACGCCTGACGCCGGCCCGGCGGTGCCGGGCGGAAGCTGCGGGTGCCAAACCTGCACCGCGTAAGATCCGGCCGGAACGTCCGCGATCACCGCGCGCCCGTCAGCCCCTGTCTGTGCCGTCCACGGACTATCGGAGACGAAGACAAACGCAATCATGTGATCGTGGATATTGCAGCCAAGCGTCGCCACACCGGCTTTATCGAATGCCAATGGCGGCGACCTTTCGCCCTGCGCCAGCGTGATCTCGAACTGCTTGATGGGCGAAAAGGAATAGACCTGATGTTTGGTCTTGTCGTTGTTGGCAAACACCACATGTCCGGTGCGGGGCAGAATGGTGACCAGGGGAATGAATGTCTCGTCCCGCTGGTCGATGGTCTTTGTCGCATCCAGCCGGGTTGCCGCAGGCGGCGCCGCTTTCCCGTCAGGCGTCAACATCACGACGGCATTGGCCACCGGCTTTCCGTCCTGATCGACGACCTGCGCAGCAAAACTCGTTGCTGCTGCGGGCCGGCAGACCACAAGCAGCAAAAGCCCGGCCGAAAGAAGCGATCTCGTCCTCACCAGAGGAGGTTAGGAAATATTGGTTAACCGCCCCTTTCCAGCGGCGGGAAAACGCTAAACAGCGAATTGCAGCTATCTGGCCTGCATCAACCCGGTGACGGATTGCTGAGGAACAACATAGCGCTGTGCCACGTTGCGCACCCCGGCCGCGGTGACTGCACGAATCCGGTTCGGCCAATCCTCGATGTCGGCGATCGAAAGGCCGATGGACAGGCCCTGTCCATAATCCATGGCCAGAAGGAACTGGTTGTCGTGCTGATAGGTGTAATCCGCGACCAGTTTCGTCCTGGCGCGTTCGAATTCACCGGCTTCCGGCGGCGCACGATCAAGCGTCGCCAGCACCTGGTCAATCGCGGCTTCGAGCGTGGCAAAACTAACGCCTTCCCGCGGCACCGCAAATACCGTCAGCTCCGAAGGCCCGCGATTGTGGCCGTCGTAGGACGCGCCAGCATCCACCGCGAGCTTCCGGTCCACCACAAGCGTGCGGTAGAGTCGGCTGGTTGGTCCGCCGCCCAGGATCGCGGTCATGACTTCCATCGCCTCCGCCGTCCCGCGCGGGCTGTCCACATAACCCGGAACGCGATAGGTGCGGATGAACTGCGGCAGTTTTGTCCCCGCGATGGCAAAATTCAGCCGCGTCGGTGCAAGGCGGGGCGGCGCGGGTTCGTTCATCCGGGGCGCCAGCATATGCGGCGCCACGGGTTCGTAGTTCTGCTGCGCAAGCTTCAGTACGTCTTCGGGCCTGACATCCCCCGCGACGACGACCGTGGCGTTGTTGGGCGCGTAGTGATGCTGGTAAAAGTCCTGCGCTTCAGCCCGGCCAATCCGTTTGATTTCGGCCTCCCATCCGATCACGGGCCGCCCGTAAGGGTGGGAAAGTTGCAGAGCCGCCTCCATCTGCTCTTCGGCGAGCGCGCGCGGCTCGGAATCGACACGCAGATGACGTTCCTCCAGCACGACATCACGCTCTGTATTGATGTTCGCATCCGAGAGGTCGAGATTGACCATCCTGTCGGCCTCCAGCTGCATCATCAGCGGCAGCTTGTCCTTCGCGATCCGCTGGAAATAGACGGTGAAATCCTCTGAGGTTTGGGCGTTGTCCTGTCCGCCGTTGCGAGCCACAGTTTTGGACAACTCGCCGTTCGGGACCGTTTTCGTGCCGCGAAACATCAGATGTTCGAAAAAATGCGCGGTGCCGGAACGGCCGGGCGGGTCATCCGCGGCACCGGCGCGGTACCACACCATATGGGTGACTACGGGCGCCCGATGATCTGGCACGACGACCAATTGCAATCCGTTCTTCAGCGTGAACGCAACCGCCCGCGCCGGCGGCTGAGCGGCCGGCGCGGCACACAAGACCGGCGCGTCCGCAGCCAGTGCAGCGGACAGCGCCGCGGCGGCGATGAGCAGCCGGGGAGCGGCCGCCATTTTGTTCAGGGTTTGGGCGCCGGTGCTGGCGCAGCGGGTGATGTCGCAGGCGCGGCAGGCGCGGGCATGGTCATTGCAGCCGGCGGAGATGTACCCGCCATCCCGGCGGCGGGGGTGGCCGGCGGAGGTGTGGCCGGCACACCAGCCGCGGCCGGCATAGCCGCAGCTTTCGGCGCATCCGCGCCCTGGAACAGCACCTTCTGGGCAAAAGCCGGACCCTGATCTTCCAGCCCCACATCGGTGGTGATCGTCTTCCGGATGTTCGGATCGACCGAAAGCGCGTTGGTTTTGGTCAGCAACAATTTTTCGCCGTCGCTATAGGTTGGTCCAAGACCTGCGGCGGTGGTCGGTCCTTGCGGCAGATTGAGACTGCCCCCGGTTTCGTCGGCGTCGGGATCGTTGCGCGAAGCGATTCCGGGCTGTGGAGGCCGGAGATTGAAATCCGGCGGAATCACCAACGGCGACTTGGTGAGAACGGTGAATTCATCTGGCGGAGTCTTCGCCGCGCCGGTCGCCTCCCGAACGGCTTGGCACCCTGACAGCGCGATCCCAATAGCGACACAGCCCAAAATCCCGGCCGCAAACAGTGTCCGCGGCGCTCGCTTCACCAGACTCATGTCCCGGACTGCCTTCTTCCTTCATTGCCCGCATCGGGCCGCCAAAACGCATCGGCCAGCAGAATAATCACCCCAATGGTGATTGCTGCATCGGCTACGTTAAACACATACCAGTCGCGGCCGAAGGCATGAAAGTGGAAAAAATCGGCCACCGCGCCATACAGGATTCTATCGATCACATTTCCGAGCGCGCCGCCGATGATCAGCCCCAGCCCTGCCGTGAGACTGATCCGGCCGGCGCGCATCATCCACCACGATAGAACTGCAACCGCAATCAGGGAAAAGGCGGTCAGCACCAGCGTACCCGTGAGGCTACCGGCCTGCAGCAGGCCATAGGAAACGCCACGGTTCCACACCATCACGAGATCCAAAAACGGCGTAACGACGATTCGCGCGAGCGGCCCAAGCCGCCCAAAATCATAACCATAGAGCAGCAAATTTTTTGTTGCCTGATCGAGGATCAGTGCCGCTACCGCAATGATCCAACCGGCCCGCCTCGCACTTGCTGCGGAGTTCCGTGTCATTGTGCCAATGAGTTCCGTAGTCATGCCGTTCCAAACGGATTGACGCCAGATTGGCCGCCAATGCAAGACAGAAGCGAGGGAAGAGGACCAAGCCGAAGCCCCCGACTTGAGAACACGCGGCCGATCCTTCTGTCACACCGGCAAAGGCGGCGGCAGCCGCGCGCTTGCCTTGCCGAAGCTCAAAGAGCGAAGGCAGGTCCGCGCCGCAAAGGAATGGTTCCGCCCCTTTGCTAAACCAGCCCCACGTCCTTGGACTTTGACCCCGGGAAGACCTTCTGAACAGCGCCTTCATCCAGGCCATACAACTTCGCGAACAGGCCGCCCAGTAGCGCGCGGTATTCGTTCAGCACCGGATAATCGCGATTCTGGAACAGCGTCTCCTCGGCCACGCGTACCTGGTCACCTACAATCCGGCCGCCCTTGATGTTGCCGCCGAGAATCCAATAGACGCTGCCGTGGCCGTGGTCGGTGCCGCGATTGCCGTTCTCGCGGAAAGTGCGGCCAAACTCGCTGATCGCGATGACCGTGGTATTCGCCCAGTCCGGTCCCATCTCATCGGCAAACCCCGCGAGTCCCTTGCCCAGTTCGCCAAGCCGCCCGGCGAGATAGCCCGAGGCCCCACCCTGGTTGACGTGCGTGTCCCATCCGCCCACATCGACAAAACCGAGATTGAATTTTTCGCGCATCAGCCGGGCGATGCGCCGCGCCTCCAGCTCGAACCCCTTTGTTGACGTCGCGCCACGGCTCGCGGCCTGCATTTCGCCGGCGAGGGATTTGTACACTTCGTCTTCGACCTGAAATCCCTGCGCCACCGCGGGAGCAAGGCCGCTGCCCTGATACATCCCGGAAATCAGCGCCGCCTGCCTGGCATCAATGCCGGGTTTTGCGCCCGTATTGAGAGACATGTTGGGAATAATCATTTGTCCACGGAAGATAAGCGGCAATTGCCCGGTAAACGCAATCGGCGTGACGGCATCCTGCAGCACGCCCGCAAGCCTGCTCATGAAGCCCGAACGAAAATCACGCGAACCGTTCAGGTCCTGCCCCAGCTCGATTGAGTCCTGGGTTTCGAAATGGCTGCGGCTCAAATCGTCGGTCCCGGCGAAGGGCACGAACGCCGCCTGTCCTTTCCTGTAGAGCGGAACAATCGTGTCTTTCAGCACCGGATGGATCGCCCAGGCCTCATCGAGTGGCAGGGCCGCATTTTCCGCGCTGCCGGGCCGGGGCAGCGCGATATTTGGCCGGGCACGGTAGTAGAATTCACTCGCGCCCGGCACGACGACGTTCGCCGCATCATAGGCGCCACGCATGAAAACGATCAGAAGCCGCTTCTGCGTGGCGGGCGCGGCATAGAGGCGCCCGGCGCGCACCAGCGGCAAAAGGGCGGCACCAACCAGCAATTCACGTCTGTTCATGTTCGGCTCCCTACCAGCGCATAAAGTCCGGGGATGAAAGAAACAGTGTGTTCCAGTCCTGCGGTGAGACCGCCTTGTCCAGCGCATTGGTGGTGGTGGCGGCCAAAGTCGGTCCAATCACGCCGAAATAAAGCGGTCCGGCGATTTGCGGGAAGGCGGGTGTTTCGACCGCTTTCTCTGCGTCCGGCTTAAACAGTCCGGCGCTGCTGGACCCGATCACCCGCGCGACTTCAAAACGGGTCGCCATGTCGCCCGGCCCCGACCACGCGGCCTCCGTGATCGGGAATCCGTCGGGCGTCTCGTGGCCATACAGCGGTTCGGAAAACCGATTCAGCCAGTTGCGGATCGGCTGCACATTCAGGATCGGCTTATCGCCATAGGACAGCCGTACCGCAGAAAGGACATAGTGCATCGGATCCTTGAACTTGTGGCCGAGCGATGCAGAAAATTCCGAAGATGCGAACGCGGTCGCCAGCACCGCCGCGATGTCACCATCGGTCCTTTTGAAAGTCGCGGCCATACGCTCGACAAGCGCAGGCGGCGGATCATCGGAAACAAAAAATGTCGCCAGCTGTTCGCTGATGAAATGGGCGGCTGCCGGACTGCCCGCCAGGATGTCGATTGCCTGATCGATTTCGGCCGGGCCGCTTCCGCGAATTTCGTGCCCAAGAAACATCTTGGATCCATAATCGTGACGATTCGGATTGAATTCGAACGCGCCATTGCGGCGGTAATCGGCCTGGAGATCGCGCCGGATATTGGGCGCCATGGGCCTTTGATTCACGCCAAGACCGGTCAGGATGCGCGCGAGTTCCTGCACGTCTTTCTGGGTATAACCGCTGTTGACGCCCAGCGTGTGCAGCTCCATCAGTTCGCGGGCATAATTCTCGTTGATCCGTTTGTCGGCATTCTGCGCATTGTCGAGATAGAGCAGCATCGCCGGATGATGCATGGTCGCGGCGAGCAGGTCGCGGAACTTTCCCAATGCATGCGCCCGGACCGTATCTTCATAATCGGAGAGAAAGACCCGGATGTCCGCCTTCGGGAAATAGACGTTGAAATGGTTCATCCAGAACCATGTGGTGAGCTGAAGCAGCTGATTTTTGGAATAGAGATCCAGCAGCAGCGATTTTTCCTGCGCTTCGCGGCCAAGCTCGTTCATCCGCTGCTGCAGCTCGCGCTGCCGCGCCTGCTTCTGCTCGGGATCGGCGATCATGTTGATCTGGCGCCGGAGCTGCACGATTTGCTCCGCCCAGGCAAAAGCCGGCGCCTGTGAGATATGCAACGCAGCGATGCGCGCCACCACTTCCGGAGGCAGGCCGGAATCCGTGGACGGATGAAGCTGGGCCGAAATGAATCCGGCCATCCCCTCATGCAGCGCGGAATCCGCAAGCGCGGGCGTTACGCCCCAGCTCAACCGGTTCAGCACCGCGAGGTCGTGCGCGCTGAGATTCTGCTTCACAGCGGCCGGTTCACGCATCACCGGCCTGACTTCCGTCACCTGCTGCGCCTTTGTCGCGCAGCCCGCGAGAATTGCCGCGACCAGGGCGGTTGAAATGGTCAGCGAAATACGCCGCATCGCGAAAGACACCCGAAACTCAGGCGTCGCACGATAAGGCCCGCAGTTGAACGGCAGATGAACTGCCCACCCGGGAAAATTGCTTTTGCCGGAACGAAAAATGAACGGATAGACGATTCCGGCAGTTAGAAGTCCGGCGTCATCGCCTGTGGAATGGGTTGCGCGGCGTCGCGGAAATAATCGGCCGTGTTCTCCGCGCACATATATTCGGCCAGCGTCCCCTGTTGCCTGCGCCAGCGCTGTTTGCCAGACCACGCCACAGTGAACGCGCCCGGGTCCTCGACGGTGACATCGGCCTCCAGCATTTTCCCGCCATCGGTCAGGCGAAACTTCTCCACCACATGCATCTGCGGCGTGTGCGGCGTGCGGTAGTTGTCGATCGGCACGCGTCCGTTCAGCCCGATGGTGTCCACCACCAGCGTTCCGCCTTCATAATGGCCGACCGATTCTCCGTACCAGGACGGCTTTGGATGCGCCGAGTGCGGTTGGTCGAGATAGATTCGGCGGACCTGGTGGTCGAATTCCCAGATCATCCAGACCTCCTTCGGTGTCTGCACGAAATAGGTTGGCTCGGCGCCAAACATCAGAACGCCCGGCGTACCGCCCGGCCAGCATGTCGATTTGGTCGTGAACGCCACCTTGCCTGCGAGTACGGCGTCATTGGCAGCCTTCATCTTCTGAATCACCCAGGGCTGAAGGATCGGATTGCGGAGGTCCGCAACCCGAAACGTCGGTTGGCCGCCCTTCGCCGCAGCGGCCGGATTGGTCAGGTAGGGATGCGCGCGGTCAAAGGTGACGGGGCCCGGACCGTGGTCGGGCGGCAGAAAATCCTGTCCCACGGCCAGCCAGCGCGTGGTGCTGTCGGGGGCAAAACCGGGCACAGGCGATTCGGCGGCATTCACCGGCAAGAGCGCGGCGGCCAGGATGGATGCGGCGGCAATGGAATTCAGCCTCTGGACGCGCTTCATCGTCGCCTCGCTGCAGTCTCGGCGTGCAACAATATTGCAGGATCGCGCCGTCGTGAAGCGTGCGTTCACGCGCGCGTGACTGGATCGAATGAATGCGTCCTGAACACAAAGCTTCGCGCAGGTTCAGACAACAGGAACAGGCGTGGCAGGCTGTGCGTAAAAAATTCAGCCAACCACGATGGAGTGGACCATGAAGAAAATCGCAATCGCCATCACTGCCCTCGCCGGCATCGTCATGCTGTCGGGCTGCGCCTACGACACATACGGCTATGGCAACCGCTACGCCTATGGCTATGGCTATGACACGGGTTACCCCTATCATCACTATTATTTCAGGGAAGGCGTCCGCTTTGACTGCCTGTACAATTACGACGTGGCGTTCTGCGGATAACGCTGACGCAAACCGGATGGATTGCGTCTGCAACGCAGTCCGGTCCGTACCCGGCATGATCCGGCAGCAGCAACCGGATCATGCCGTTTTTTTCGCTTGACCGGCACCGTTCAATCCCGATGCGGGCGTGACTTCAGCGTATCCAGCGCGAAGGCGTTGTAGCGAAGTGCGGCGATCAGCCCAACATAATAGATCACGTAATGCATATTGTTGCCGACGGTGTTCCAGTCCTGCCGCGTGTCGTTGCCGAACACGAGCAGCAAAATCATGATCGATCCGGCGATCAACGCCCAGCGCGTGAACAAGCCCAGAAAGGTGAGGGCGCCGAGCAGCACTTCGACGAAGGGCAGGACGTGCAGGAAAAGGCTGACGGACCACATGGGAAGCAGAGGCTGTTTGTCAAACAGGTGGGCTTCCGTCGCCGCCCAGGCATCGAGCCCGGTAATGAGGCGCATCGCGCCGTGGAAAAAAATATTCATCCCGAGCGTGATGCGAAGGGCCGAATAGGCGAGTTGCAGATCGCTGGCTGACGCAATCGCCGGGATCAGCGCCGTCAGCCCAAACGGCTTTGCCGAAGGGGCAATTTCCACCTGTGCCATGAATAACTCCCGTATGACTTTCTCCGGGAGTGTTCCATCGCGTGCCGGATTTGGCAACGGCCGCGCGGCGCAGGCGCCTCGAATGGCGGCATCTTGCCGCCATCCGGTGAACTATTCCGCGGCCTCAGGCATTGCGCGCAGGGTGTCCAATATTTGCCTGTAGGCGGCATTGATGCGCGCGGTATTTCTGGAAGCGAGCTCCTGATATTCGGGGCTGAGGCCGAACCCCTTGATCACGTCCGGATGATTGATTTTGCACAGATCACGATAGGCGCGTTTCACTTCTTCCACCGAGGCGCCTTCCTGGAGACCGAGGATTCGCCAGGGATCGCGGCCGGTGTAAGCCGCCGATTCTGCCGCGGCCATGGTAACCTGTTGAATGCTGGATTTTGACAGCGCGACAATGCTGCCGTCTGCCATCTGCAACGGAAGGAATTTCCGTTCGTCGTTCAGCAGATCGCTGATTCGCACCTGGTCGGTAATGAAAAGCCGGCCCTGGAGCGTGCCCCCGTCGGTGAGCACCACGACCGCCATCACCGACCGCTTCGGCATGTAGCGGGGATTTCCCTTCATCTGTTCTTAACCTCCATTTGCCCGCTTCCGGCCGGATGTTTCGGAACTTCCGGCTGCGAATGGCACCCCGGAAAAAGCATCCATTGTCGCGCGTCTGATGTCCTTCACTTGACCGGAAAAGGATGAATGAAAGCTTACCGGATGGCCTGCCCGTACCGCTCGCGACCAGAAAAATGCCCGGCCGGCTGACGAACAAACCGATTATTAGGAAAAACCACCCAT
>JANWHR010000030.1 GCA_025450355.1 Micropepsaceae bacterium | reverse complement strand
TTGACTTCGATGACATCCACATCGGGATGCGCGGAGACTTCGCGCGTCATGGCCTCAAAATCATCCGCCGTGGTGGCAGAAATGGAGGCCACCAGCGGCGGCGTGAAGCGCGCGTAGTCGGGCACCTGATGATCGAGAAAATATCCGATTCCCTTGGTCGGCAAGCCAATCGAATTGATCATGCCGCATTCGAGTTCGGCAACGCGCGGGGTCGGGTTGCCAATGCGGTATTCGCGCGAGACGGTCTTCGCGACCAGGGCGCCGAGACGGTTGATGTCCATCACCTGCGCCAGATCGGTCGAAAATGCGCCCGACGCCGGCATAATTGGATTCTTCAGCGTCACATTTCCGATGCGGACCGAGAGATCTACCATCCCACGCACTCCTGCAAATCGAACACCGGACCTTCGATACAGACCCGGCGCAATTCCTTGTGCCCATTCACCTCAAAGGTTTTCACGCAGACATAGCAAGGGCCCAGACCACAGGCCATGATCTGTTCCATCGCCACCTGGCCGGGGATTCCGTGTTTCCGGCCCTGTTCTTTCATCAGCAGCATCAGCCGGTTCGAGCCGCAGGTAAAGAAGGCGTCGGCAATCTTCGCGGTAATGAGTTGTTCGAGAATGCATTGGACATTCTCAACCGCGCTGCTGCCGTCCGAATCCAGCACGCGCTCGACGCGGCCAATCTCTTCGAACAATTCATCCACCATGATGAGATCCGGTGAACGCGCGGAGAGGATTGCGGTTACGCCCACGCCGTTTTCGGCGGCGAGTTGCGAGATCGGTCCCAGCGTTGCCAACCCCACGCCGCGTCCCAGCACGACGATATTCTTCCATTCGGGTTTCAGCGAAAATCCGATCCCGAGGGGGCCTACAACATTGCAGTCGTCGCCCGGCTTTAGGGTGGCCATTCCTTTGGTGCCGCGCCCGGCGCATTTGTAGAGGAATTCGATGTTCCCCGCTGCGCGGTCGACCCGGAAGATGCTTTGCGGACGGCGCAGCCACAGGTCGCCATCGTCGGGCGAGGGGCAAAGAATATTGAAAAATTGACCCGGCCTGGCGGTGAGCGCTTTGGGCGAGGCTTTCAGCACCAAGTGCTTGTATTCGGCATTGACCCAGACATGGCTCAGAACTCTGGTGATGCATTCCTCAGCCGGAATAGCTAAGCCGGACGCAGGGCCGGGTTCACCATCAGCGACGTAAGGATCTGAAGCAAAGCCGTAATTTTGCATGGAGTGCACGCCCTCCGGCGTCTGGAGCTGACCATCAAGCGCAGCTCCGTACAAAAATCAACACGTTTTTCAAATTTTGGCACAGCGGGTTGTGCCGCCTTGACGAAGGAGCTACAGCGCCGGAAAAGGAACTCATCCATGAACTTAAGGGGACGCAACCAATGAACCCGCCGTCTGGGGCGCCGCAGCAGAAGCCGGCCGAAGATGCCGGTATTCCGGGCCCAAAACACAATCAGGAAACACCGGTCGTTTGGGAGCGGTGGCAGAAGAAGCGGACCTTCGTCCGCGCGCTCGAGGGCACCTACAGTTTTCTGACCAAAGAGCTGCTGGAGGCGCCGCGCATCATTTCATCGAAAAGCGTGCCCTGGAAGGGCGGACCGAATCTTTATGGCAAGCATCCGATTGCGC
This sequence comes from Micropepsaceae bacterium, assembly GCA_025450355.1. Classification (GTDB taxonomy): domain Bacteria; phylum Pseudomonadota; class Alphaproteobacteria; order Micropepsales; family Micropepsaceae; genus CAIYRG01. Next base: position 12,054 of record JANWHR010000030.1, on the reverse strand, counting down.
CCGGTGCGGCGGCGAAAATCACCCAGGCGATCGAATGCCACATCGAAGCCTACGCGCCGGGGGCCTACAGCCAGAAACACGGGCATCTGAACTCCGCCTGCTTTTTCATCATCAAGGGCCGCGGCCATGACATCCATGACGGCCGGCGCATCGAGTGGAAGGCTGGCGATGTGATGTTCGTCGAGAACGGCTGCGTGCATCAGCATTTCAACGACGACCCCGACAATGAGGCAATCCTGCTGGTGTTCAAGGCCAAGCCACTCTTCCTGTTCATGCATCTGCTGTACCAGAAGATGATTTCCTATCCTCCGAACAAGCTGCCCGAGGGCCACGAGGATTGGACCCCGCCCAAAGACATCTAACCATCCGGAGACAGAGATGAGCATTCTTGACGAACGCGATTTTGCCCATGCCGGAAAAAATACCGCGAATTTCCGGGCCGAAGACATCGCCAGTTCCATCGATTATCGCGAGTTGTATCAACACGCGCCCAACGTGATTGCCGCCGAGAATCAGCCCTTTGAACATTCGCCCGACGGGCTGATCAAACATCTCGTGCACGAGAAAATGGGCACCCGCGAGCAGTGCGTGGACGCCTACATGCTGTTCATCGAAGAAGGCGGCCGCTCCGGCAAGCACCGGCACATGTGGGAAGAGGTGGTCTTCGTTGCCGAGGGCTCGGGCCATGACCTGCACTGGGACGTGAAATTCGACTGCATCGAGACCTATCACTGGGACTGGGAGGCAGAGCCGCGCAAGTCCGAATGGCAGCGCGGCGACTTCATTTACGTCCCGCCGTTTTCGATTCACCAGCACTTCAACACGGGAAAAACCGAAGCGCGGCTGATCGTGATCAACAACCGGATCGTGAAGGCGATGGGGTTCAACTGGCTCGATCAGTTGGAGAACGCCCCGGGATTTTGAGGTAAGTGTCATTCCCGGCGCGCCGTAGGCGCGGGAAGGACATCCATCAGCCGCGCAGTGGCGCGGGCAAAAGAATTTTCGTCGCGCCGCAGACGCGGCGCGGATGGATGTCCTTCCCTCGCGCGTTGCGCTCGCCGGGCATGACAGGGCTGGACTGAGGCCGGCATAGATGCCTGGGCAATTCGATATGGCGTGGCATGCGCTCCAGATTCTGCTGGCCTGGCCGCGCATCGCCATTCTTTTTCTCGGCGTTCTGATCGGTCTGGCCATCGGCTGCATGCCCGGCCTCGGTGGTGTCGTTGCGCTCGCGGTGCTTATTCCGTTTACGTACAATCTCGACGCGCCGACTTCGTTTGCCCTGCTGCTCGGCGTGGCCGCCGTCACCACCACGTCGGATTTGATTCCGGCGGTCCTGTTTGGCGTGCCCGGGACCGTGGGCGCCGCCGCAACCACAATCGACGGGCACCAGATGGCGCGGCAGGGCATGGCCGGCCGCGCGTTCGGGGCCGGGTTTGTCGCCGCAGCGGTTGGCGGCCTGTTTGGCGCGCTGGTGCTGGCGCTGGCCGTCCCCCTGCTTCAGCCGGTGATGCTGGCGATCGGTTCGCCCGAACTGCTGGCTTTCAGCATATTCGGTCTTTCCATGGTGGCGACGCTGTCGGGACGCGCGCCGCTGAAGGGACTCACCGCCGCCGGTCTGGGACTGATGATCTCCATGATCGGCTCCGGCACGCAGACGGGCACGCTGCGCTGGACGTTCAATTGGCTTTACCTGTTCGATGGCGTGCCGTTGATCCCGGTGACGCTGGGCCTGTTTGCTTTGCCTGAACTCGCCGATCTCGCGATCAACCGGAAAAGCATCGCGGGCAACAATGCCGGTTCCGTGAAACTATCCAGCCAGTGGGAAGGCGTCCGAGACGTTTTCCGCAATTGGTGGTTGGTGTTGCGGTGCAGTGCGCTGGGTACAGCCCTGGGCGTCGTGCCGGGGATCGGATCGGCGGTGATCGACTGGATCGTGTATGGTTACGCCCTGCGCACAGAGAAGAATCCGGAGCGGTTCGGCCAGGGTGATGTCCGTGGCGTGATTGCGCCGGAATCATCCAACAACGCCAAGGAAGGCGGCCATCTGGTTCCGACGATCGCCTTCGGGATTCCGGCGGGCGCGTCCATGACACTGCTGTTGGGCGCCTTCCTGCTGCACGGGCTGACGCCCGGCCCGGACATGCTGACCAAGAATCTGGACGTCACGTATTCGATCATCTGGAGTCTTACACTCGCCCATATCCTGGGAACGCTGATCTGTCTCGTCGGCGCGCGGCAACTCGCCCGCTTTGCCGAAATGCGTCACCAGGTGTTGCTGCCACTGATCATGCCCATCGTGTTGGTTGCAACATTTCAGGCGACGCGCAGCTGGGGCGACCTCTACTTCCTGCTGATGTTCGGCAGCCTGGGATGGATCATGAAGCGGTTTTCCTGGCCGCGTCCGCCGATGGTGCTGGGATTCGTGCTCGGGCCGATTTTCGAGCGCTATCTCTTCCTATCGCTGCAGATCTACGGCGCGCGCTGGGTTTACCGTCCGGTGGTGATCGCAATCGCAGCGCTGATTGTCTGGGCGCTGTACCGGCCGCTCACCGATACGGTGAAACGGCTCGCGCAGCAAGTCACCCCCCTGTCGCGGGCGCATCTGAAGCTGAAGCCGCGCGCCTGGTTCACGCTGACTCTGATTGCGGTGATCGTTGGCGCATTGATCACCTCTTCGGATTGGCCCCCAATCGAACAGATCGTGCCGCGCACCGCCTGCTGGGCCGCGCTGATCGTGGCGGTGCTCAATCTGATCACTGAAGTGTTCGGCGCGGATCAGGCGACGGCGGCGCTGACGCCGCATGGCCCGGCGCCCGAGCCGATGTCGCTGCCCGCCGCCATCGCGGTGAAGCGCGCGGTGGAGTTTCTGCTTTGGCTGATCGGACTGGTCGCGCTCGCCGCGCTGATCGGATTCATTCCGGCCATCGCGGTGTTCGTGTTCATCTATATGGGGTTTGGTTTCAAGGAAAAGCTGCCCCGTTCGGCGGTGTTTGCGGCGGCAATGGGCGTGTTCTGCTGGGTCGTGTTCGACCGCGGACTTTCCGTGCCGTGGCCGCAGGCCGTGCTGGGCGACTGGCTTCCGGCGCTGCGTGACTCAACGGGACTGATGTAAGCGACACGAGCGGGCATTCGGCGAAGTCGATTACACGCGGATCGCGCTCGTGTAGCAGGTACTGGATCGCCATTCGGAGAATGAGCTTTCCGGCGCCGTGGTGACGGTCCGCGGCAACCGCATTCGGGTGTCACGACCAAAATAAACGAGCATCGCTGCGTCGCCGCAGCGTGAGCCCGGTCATGCAGTTACGAATTCGGTGACTCGCAAGGCAGGTGCGGGTGGTTAGAGGAATACGCATCAGCTCGGTTGCCCTTCGGGCCGGATCGGGGCATGTTCCTGCGAGTACCTGGGAGGGAGCCATGAAGAAGCTCGTATTGGCAGTTGCAGTGATGCTGTCCGGCTCGGCCGCGGTGCTGCCGCAGGCTTCGGTTGCGCAGGGCCGCAGTCTTCCCATGTTCGAGGTGGACAAGAACTGGCCGAAAGTGCCGGCGGGCATGAAAGTCGGTGATCCTTCCAGCATCGCCATCGATGCGGAAGGCAATGCCTGGGTGCTCAACCGGCCGCGCACGCTAAAGGGCGACGACAAAAATCACGCGGCGCCGCCGATCATGATCTTCGATCCTGATGGCAATTACATTCGCGGCTGGGGCGGTGACGGACAGGGCTATCAGTGGCCGGAGCGCGAGCACGGCATTACCATCGACTACAAGGGCTTTGTCTGGCTGGGCGGCAATTCCTGCCCGACGAACGGGCTGCCGGGGCTGCGGCCTGTGGCGGATGACCAACTGCTGAAATTCACGCAGGACGGCAAGTTCGTCATGCAGATCGGGCACAGCAATCAAAGCAAGGGCAATGCGGATACGGCGAATCTGCATCGTCCCGCGGATGTGCAGATCGATCCGCAGACCGACGAGCTGTTCGTGGCCGACGGTTACGGCAATCACCGGGTCGCGGTATTTGATGCCAACAACGGCAAATTCAAGCGGATGTGGGGCGCCTTCGGAAACAAGCCGGTGGACGCCGATTCCTGCGCGATCATCTCGTACAAGGAATTTTCCGACCCCGGCCGCCCGCACTTGTCCGTTGTGCATGCGATCAGGGTGGCCAAGGACGGTTTGGTGTATGTCGCGGATCGCGAAAACCGCCGCGTCCAGATGTTCGACCACAACGGCAAGTTCCTGAAACAGATCATGAAGGGCGATGCGATTTTCGCGCGCAATCTGGCGTTCTCACCCGATCCCGGGCAGCAATTCCTGTACACCGGTTACGGCAAGGGAATCGCGGTGCTGGACCGCAAGACCCTGGAATATCTCGGGACGATTCAGCCGCCGGGAATCCTCGGCGCCGGGCACGAGATTCAGACCGATGCGAAGGGAAATATCTACATCGCCCAGACCACAGCGGGCATGCAGCGCCTGTTGTTCAAGGGGATGTCCAGGTAGGACACACCCTCACCCGGCGCGCCCCCGGCGTGCTTTGCACGCCATGTGTCGAGTTGGCGCGCCGCCCTCTCCACAATGAGAGAGGGTTCATTGGCCCTTCTTGTCGTCATCGCTTTTGCCGCTGCCGCTGACCGCATGAACGGCGGCGCTCCCCACGTCCACAGCGGTGTCCACCGTCGTGGATACGACCGTTCCGGTGACACTGACCGCGTCCGACGCAACGCCAACCACCGAACAGGCGCCCAGTGCAGGCGCCAGACACAAAGCAACCACCGCAATCATACGCATGCGTGCCTCCCGTGACCTGCCGAATGTCGGCGGGACTCAGGAATTATGCAAGGGGCCGCGATGATTATCCATTGCAGGTAAAGTCGTCGCCGAGAGTCATATATTCATTCTTTTCCGGCCCGATCTGCCAGGCATTGTTTTCCACGTCTGAAGTGATGATTCCGCGCGCGCTGACCTGCCCGCCAACGTGGCACTTTTCGGCATCCCGCTTGGGCACCTGCATCCACATCATCGTGCAGGGTGGCGGTCCTGAAAAATAGATGTCGGCGCTCCGGAAGGGCTCGGGGGCCGGCTTGATGTCGATGATCGTGCCGCGGATGGTTTCAATCGTGACGTAATCGTCGGCGCAGGAACCGTCCCGCGCAGGTTCGGACGGGCGCGCGCCAATCGCGCAGAGGGCAAGGACAATTGCGGCCGGTCGTTGCATCGGCGACGGTTCCCCTCACCCGGCGCGCTAACTGCTCGCTCCGCGCGCGCCACCTTCTCCTCTCAGTTGTCGAGGAAGGAGCGCAGTTTGCGGCTTCGGCTCGGATGCTTCAGCTTGCGCAGCGCCTTGGCCTCGATCTGCCGGATGCGTTCGCGCGTGACCGAGAACTGCTGACCAACCTCTTCCAGCGTGTGATCGGTGTTCATTCCGATGCCAAAACGCATACGGAGCACGCGCTCTTCCCGTGGCGTGAGGGTGGCAAGCACGCGGGTTGTGGTTTCACGCAGGTTCGACTGAATCGCCGCGTCGATCGGGAGAATCGCATTTTTGTCCTCGATGAAATCGCCGAGATGCGAGTCCTCCTCATCGCCGATCGGGGTTTCCAGCGAGATCGGCTCCTTCGCGATCTTCAGCACCTTGCGCACTTTTTCCAGCGGCATGGCAAGGCGTTCGGCGAGTTCTTCCGGCGTGGGTTCGCGGCCGATTTCGTGCAGCATCTGGCGTGAAGTCCGGACCAGCTTGTTGATGGTCTCGATCATGTGCACGGGAATTCGGATGGTGCGCGCCTGGTCGGCAATCGATCGCGTAATCGCTTGCCGGATCCACCAGGTGGCATAGGTCGAAAATTTGTAGCCGCGGCGGTATTCGAATTTGTCCACCGCCTTCATCAGGCCGATATTGCCTTCCTGGATGAGGTCCAGGAATTGCAGCCCGCGATTGGTGTATTTCTTGGCAATGGAGATCACCAGGCGAAGATTGGCCTCGATCATCTCCTTCTTCGCCTGGCGGCTTTCGCGCTCGCCCTTCTGCACCGTCTGCACGATACGCCGGAAGTCCGAGATCGACTGCCGTGTTTCCTGAGCCAGCACCTGGATGTTGTCGCGAATTTCCTTGATCCGGTCGCGGTCTTCGTGACCGAAATCCTTCCAACCGGGCCCGATCAGCCGGCCGACGCGGCGCACCCAGTTCGGATCGAGTTCGTTGCCGAAGTACTGCTTCAGAAAATCCGCGCGTTCGACGCCGCGCGCTTCGGCCATTCGGATCAGGCGTCCTTCCAGCGAGACCAACCGCCGGTTGATGCCGTACATCTGATCGACCAGCGCCTCGATTCGGTTGTTGTTCAGCCGCAGGCTTTTGACCAGATCGACGGTTTCGTTGCGGAGCTTCTGAAAGCGCCTCTCCTGGCTGGTCGAGAGCTCTTCGGCCCCCAGCGCCGCCTCCACCTGGGCGTCCTGCAGCTTGCCCAATCGTTTGTAGAGCGCTGCGATCTGATCCAGCGTGGCGAGAACCTGCGGCTTGAGCGCGGCTTCCATCGCCGAGAGCGACATGTTGCTTTCGTCGTCAAAATCGTCATCGCCAGGCACCGGCGAGTCCATCCCGGGGGCAGTTGGATCCGCACCATCCACTCCAGACGGGGCTTCGGCAGCGGACCGTTCGGGCGCCGGCATTGGCGGAGGGACCACGGCGGGTTTGACCAGCGGAGGGACGGGTGAACCATTCACGGTTACCCCCGGATCGGCGGCTGGCGCGACAAGAGGCGGAACAAGCCCGGCGATTCCCTGGGCGAGAGGACCATCGGCACCCGGAACCCCGCCATACATGGCTTCGAGATCGATGATGTCGCGAAGCAGTGCTTTGCCTTCCATCAATTCGTCCCGCCAGACCGTGAGCGCCTCGAACGTCAGAGGACTTTCGCACAGCGCGCCGATCATCAGTTCACGTCCGGCTTCGATGCGCTTGGCGATGGCGATTTCGCCTTCGCGCGACAACAACTCGACCGATCCCATCTCACGCAAATACATGCGGACGGGATCATCCGTGCGGTCGTAGGTCTCTTCCGGCTTTTCCGGGACTTCAACGATCTGCCTGCCGGTCGTGGTGGCCGGAAGCTGCTCGCTGTCGGTTTCTTCCTGTTCCTCGCTTTCGATCACGTTGATGCCCATCTCGTTGAGCATCGCCATGGTGTCTTCAATCTGTTCGGAGGAGACCTTGTCGGAAGGCAGCACCCGGTTCAGTTCGTCATAGGTCACATAGCCACGCTGTTTCGCCCGGGTGACCATCTTGCGGACCGCCGCATCGGACATGTCCAGAAGTGGCGCATCGGGATCGTCTTTTGCCGGGGTTGCACCGGAGGCAGGCGGCGTTTCGGGCGCAGCAGCGCCATTTTTCTTCAGTGCCGCTTTCGGATCGGGCTTCGCAGCGGCCTTCAGTTTCGTTTCTGGCGGAAGCGCAGGCTTTCCGATTGGGGTGGTGGCGGAAACCGCCTCCGGCTTCGCGGCGATTGGCGCCACCGGCTTTGCCTCAGCCACGGAAAGTGCCGCCGGGGACTTCGCGGGTTTCGCCGGCTTTTGTAACGCGGGCGCCACATGCTTCGCCGGCCGTGCGTGTTTGTCCGTGTGCAGCTTTTTTCTGTTTTCCACTTTGGCCGCGGAATTCTTCGTTGCGTTCGTGCGCAGCGCCTGCGTCTTCGGTTTGACGCCGGCCTTTAGCGGCGGGCGCTGCGATTTCATCGATTTGGCCGCAAGCCGGCCCTTCGCGGGAGTTTTCTTCGTCACTTCAGATTCCGTTTCCGCTCCGCTCGAGACGAGCGCGAATTTCGTTGTTCAAACGTTGCAATTCATCCCAATGTTCGCCCGTTCCGTGCTGCAGATATTCCGCCAACGCCCGGGCGCGACGCTCCTGAAGTTGACCTGACCCAGTCGAATCCGCATTTTCCAACTGCGCCCGCATGCGCTCAAAGAGCGCCTCCCGGCTACCGGCGTCGCTCCGCTCGCCAATACCCGTGAGCACCCGCGAATCGGACTTCAGGCGTTCGGCGACAAGACCCAATCCCCGGCAGACGAGGTGGTTCTCGACCGCCGCCGTTTCAAGCCTTTCCTGCGAGCCTGCAAGGTTTAGAAGCTCACTTCTGACTCTGTCAAGTTGCGGATCATGGAACTCAAGCCTCGCTAAAGCTTCAACATTTTGTTCCAACAGTTCCGGGGCAAAGATCAGCAGGCTCAGGATTCGCCGTTCATTCAGATTCCGCGCCGCAGCCGCATCAGTGGCCGCCAGACTGCTTCGCTTCACGGCCGCCGATACCGTCTCCAGCTGCGGGCCGCGGAACGCGGAACCCGGGCGGCGGGCCGCCGGGAAGCCGCTTTTTGATGGTTTTCGCTGCCGGAAAGCCCTGAACAGCCGGTCGTCGAACTCCCGTTTGTAATGCGCGGCGATTTTCTGGTCCCGGATGCTCCGGACAAGGCAGGAAAGCTCCGCCTCCAGGCCCGCGCGGCGTTCGGGCGTGGAAAAATCGCGGTCCTCCGTTTCGCCTGTCCACAGCACGTTGGCGAGCGGCTGAGCTTTGGCCAGCTGGTCACGGAATGCCTGTGCCCCGCGGCTGCGGATCAGCGAATCCGGGTCTTCGCCTGCTGGCAGGAAGACAAAGCGGAGCGACTGCCCGGGCACAAGATGCGGCAATGCGAGATGGCTTGCGCGGTTTGCGGCGCGCAGTCCTGCCTCATCGCCATCAAAACAGAGTACCGGTTCTGCCGATTCGCGCCAAAGCAGTGCCAGTTGTTCTTCGGTCAGGGCGGTCCCCAGCGGCGCGACGGCACCCGGGAACCCCGCCTCGCTTAACGCGATGACGTCCACATAGCCTTCGGCGACGATCAGGGGCGCGCCCCTACGGACGGCTTCCCTCGCCCGATCAAGGTTGTAGAGCAGCCGCCCCTTGGAAAAAAGTGAGGTTTCGCCTGTATTGATGTACTTGGGCTTGGCATCGGGCGTAAGTCCGCGTCCGCCAAAAGCCACAATGCGGCCGCGGACGTCGGCAATCGGAAACATAACCCGGTCAAAAAAGAAGTCGCGAGGGCCGCGGTCATCCTCAGCCGGACGGACCAGTCCCGTATCCACCATGTCGCCGGCTTCCACGCCTTTGGCGCCCAGCCACGCCAGAAGCGGCGAGTTTCTTGGCGGTGCATAGCCAAGACCAAAGCGGTCCCACGTCTCACGCGCGAGCCCCCGGTCTTCCAGATAGCGCCTGGCGGCGGCGCCAACCGAACCGCGCAACTGATCGCGAAAAAAGTCAGATGCCAGTCCGACGATTTCGAAAAGCGATTTGCGGCGGGAAGCGGTCTCCTGCTCGGCAGGCGTGGCCACCGGAAGAATGACGCCGGCTTCGCCCGCGAGGCGCTCCACGGCTTGAGGAAAGGTCAGGCCTTCGGTCTCGCTCAACCAACTGTAGGCATTTCCACCCGCGCCGCAGCCGAAACAGTGATAGCTGCGGCGTTCATTATCAACCTTGAACGACGGCGATTTTTCCTTGTGAAACGGACAAAGGCCCCAGAACACGCGGCCTTTCCTCTGCAACCTGACGCGCCGGCCAACCAGTTGCACAAGGTCGGTGCGCCGGGAGATTTCCTCTAGCAGATCTTCGCCAAAGCGCATGGGGTCTGGTTACCACGATTCGCCGGACCATCGGGACCGCGAAATCTATCGGCAAGCATCGCGCAGTTTCGCATGCGATCCATCAGCCTTTGGGAATTGCCAACAGCTCTTTGGCAAGTGGGCCGGCTTTGGCAAAATCCATGCTTCCGCTATAGCGCTGCTTCAGAGTCCCCATCACCCTGCCCATGTCCTTCAGGCCGCTGGCTCCGGTCTCGGCTATCGCCTCGCGTACAGCCGCACGCATCTCATCCTCCGACAGTTGCCGCGGCATGAATTCGCGAATGACCCCAATTTCCTCGCGCTCGGCGGCGGCGAGTTCCGGGCGGCCACCGGCGTCGAAGGCCGTTGCGGACTCCTCCCGCTGCTTGATGAGTTTCGCAAGCAGTGTGAGCAGATCCTCGTCTGAAATTGCCGGTTCAGCGGCCGCGGCCCGGATTTCGCGATCCTTGATCGCGGCGAACACCAGCCTGAGCGTGGACACCCGCCGCGCAGCGCGGGCTTTCATCGCCTGTTTCAGGGCTTCGTTGAGTTGTTCCCGCAGAGCCATTGCCGATCCATAACGCCAGCGCCACGTGCTACAAATGGCGCCTGCGCCGGAAAATTCCAGTTGCCTGATCTGGCGGTGTGCTTGACGCTTCCGGACGCCATCCTTATCGTGCGTTCGTATCCCATCCCGGTTACCCGATGAATGACGGCTTCCACTCGGTCGCCCCATCCTTAAGCACGCCGGTGCCGGACGCGCGAACCAAGGCCGTTCTGGTGCTGGCCGACGGCAGCGCATTCGAAGGCTTCGCTTTTGGCGCTCCCGTCATCGCCGTAGGCGAGGTTTGCTTCAACACCGCGATGACCGGTTACCAGGAAATTCTCGCCGATCCTTCCTATGCCGGGCAAATCATCGCCTTCACCTTCCCGCACATCGGGATCGTCGGCACCAATGATGAGGACATCGAGTCGATCAATCCGGCGGTTCGTGGCGTTGTCGTCCGGGCCTATTCGGACATGCCATCGAATTACCGCGCGCTGACGACGCTCGACCGCTGGTTGAAGCGCCACAACATCCCCGGCATTTCGGGAGTGGACACCAGGCGGCTGACCGCGCGCATCCGGGAATTGGGCATGCCGCACGGCCTCATTGGGCATGATTTGGGTCGCGGATTGGACGTTCGCGAATTGCGCGATCGCGCCCGCGCTTTTCCCGGACTGGAAGGACTGGACCTCGCCAAAGAAGTGACCTGCCGGCAGACGTTCACCTGGGACCAGACTCCCTGGGTGTGGAACAGCGGCTACGGCCGGCAGACAAATCCGGGCTGGCGCGCAGTCGTGGTGGACTATGGCGTCAAGCGAAACATTCTGCGGCTGCTGGCCGGCTCCGGCGCCGGTATTACGGTGCTGCCCGCCGAGTCCACGGCTGAGGCTGTGATGCGGCATCGCCCGCATGGCGTGCTTCTTTCCAATGGTCCGGGCGATCCGGCGGCAACGGGGGCCTATGCCATTCCCATGATCCGGAACCTTATTGCTGCCGATGTGCCGCTGTTTGGCATCTGCCTTGGCCATCAGATGCTCGGCCTCGCGCTTGGTGGACAGACGCGCAAAATGGGACAGGGGCACCATGGCGCCAACCACCCGGTCAAGGACCTGGAAACCGGGAAGGTTGAAATCGTTTCGATGAACCATGGTTTTACGGTGGATCGTGAGAGTCTGCCGGCGGGGATCCGGGAAACCCACGTCTCGTTGTTCGACGGGACCAATTGCGGGTTGAAAGTTGAAGGCCGGCCGATCTTTTCGGTTCAGTATCATCCGGAAGCTTCCCCGGGGCCAATGGATTCCCATTACCTGTTTGAGCGCTTTGCGGCGATCGCGCGTCAACGCGCGGGTTGACGGTTACAGCGCCGGGAATTCACGCTAATATTCTGGAGAATTCGAAGTGCGGGAGGGTGCGATGGCAAAAGCGCGTGATTTGGGCGAACTGTTTGGCGAAGCAGTCGCCGGCAATGGTCTGTTGCACCGCCGGTACTTTTTGCAGAGCGGGGCTGCGCTGGCGGCCGCGACCGCAAGTGCGCCAGCACTGGCGCAAAGCATCGAGGCGGGATCACCGCCAACAATGCTCAAGCCGGGCGCGCAGTTCACCGCCTATGGCATGCCCTCGCACTGGCGCGATTACATCAAACGCATTCTGGTCACCAATGCGCCGCCGGCGCGCATAGTCACCGGATCCACACGCACGCCGCTGCAATATCTGGAGGGCACGATCACGCCCGCAGGATTGCATTATGTGCGAAACCACAACGGCACTCCGGACATTGATCCGTCAAAGCACGAATTGCTGCTCCACGGCATGGTGCGGCAGCCGCTGATCTTCACGGTCGATTCGCTGATGCGTTATCCCATGCGCACGGAAATTCATTTCATGGAAT
>JANWHR010000029.1 GCA_025450355.1 Micropepsaceae bacterium | reverse complement strand
GCAGGCGGCGCAGCGTTCCGCGATCATCATGCCATTGGCAGCGTTGGCCGCGGGAATGACGGTCGCGAAATCGGGCAAAGCTCCGCCGCCGGGCGTGCTCGCATTTGGCGTCGCGGAAGCGACGGCAGATGCTCCGCCTGCCGTTGCCGTGGACGCGGCACCGCCGGCCTTGGCGGCGGCGGTCTGGTTCACGGGCGGCGCCGGGGGCGGCAGCGGCGCGGGCATATCGGCCTGCATGCGAAGGAAAGCGATTACATCGAGCCGGTCCTGCCCCTTTGGCAGTCCGCCGAAGGTCATCTTCGTCCCCGGGATGAACACTTGCGGCTGCTTCAGGAACTGGAACAGGTCTGCATAAGTCCAGGTGCCGCCCTTGGCTTTCATGGCGGCCGAGTAATCGAAACCGGGATGGCTGGCGCGCGGACGGCCGACGACGCCGTACAGATTAGGCCCGATTCTGTTTGGACCGCCTTTGCTCCAGTCGTGGCAGGCGGCGCAGCGTTCCGCGATCATCATGCCATTGGCAGCGTTGGCCGCGGGAATGACGGTCGCGAAATCGGGCAGTTGTTCAGTGGGCGTATTGTTGGGCGCGGCTTCATTTGGTCCGGTCGAAGCCACCACGCCCGGAACGATATAGGCGGGCTTCGCGGGTGGCGGCGCGAAATAGATCGCCTGGCTGGCAAGATGGACGGCAACGATGAACAGACAGGATGCGAGCACACTGCCGATGATCTTGTTCCATTCAAACGAATCCATTGGCGCGGCTCCAAAACCTTTGCGATTGGACGGCTGTGGTGAGGCGGGCGGACATTAGCTTCGACCCGCAGTGCGTCATTGCGGCTTAGCGTCGCATAAGGCACAGAGTTCCCTCGATGAGCACAATTATTGTGATTCCAGCCCGGTTGGGCTCGACACGCCTGCCCAGGAAACCGCTCGCTGATATCGCGGGCGAGGCGATGATCGTCCGTGTCTGGCGTCAGGCCATGAAAGCGGGCATCGGGCCGGTGCTCGTGGCCGCGGCGGAGGAAGAAATCGCGCAAACGGTCAGGCGTGCGGGTGGCGACGCCGTGTTAACGGATGCGGCGCTTCCTTCGGGTTCCGACCGGGTGCATCAGGCGCTCACGCGCCATGACCCGCAGCGGCAATTTCAGGCGGTGGTGAATCTGCAGGGCGATCTTCCGGCCCTTGATCCTGAGGCAATCAGACGGGTTGCGGGAACACTGCGGGAAAGCGGCGCCGGCATCGCCACCCTGGCGGCACCCATCGTCGATGATCCGGAACGCGACAATCCGTCGGTGGTGAAAGCCGTCGTGGCCTGGAACAGCGGTGGAAGCCGCGGCCGCGCGCTCTATTTCACGCGCGCGCGGGCGCCAGCCGGAGACGGCCCGCTGTTTCACCACGTGGGAATCTACGCCTTTACCCGGCAGGCGCTGGAGCGCTTTGTCGCGCTGCCGGTCTCACCCCTTGAGCTGCGCGAGAAGCTGGAGCAATTGCGCGCGCTGGAAGCGGGCATGGCGATCGAGGTGGCGCGCATTGACGCGGTTCCGCTCTCCGTTGACACTCCGCAAGATCTCGAACAGGCGCGGCAAATGATTGGGCGGACATGAAGGAAATTGCAAGAATCAACGACGCGCGCAAAGTGGTGTTCCAGGGCGAACCCGGATCCTATTCCCATCTCGCCGCACGCGAAGCGTTGCCGCATTGTGAAGCCGTTCCGGCGCCCACTTTCGAGGATGCGCTTGCCGCGATTCAGGACGGCTCCGTTGATCTTGGACTGATTCCCATTGAAAATTCGGTGCACGGACGCATCGCGGACATCCATTACATGCTGCCCGATGCGCCGCTCTATATCCTGGCCGAGCATTTCCTCCGCGTTCGCCATCAGTTGATCGCCATTCCGGGCGCCACTCTGTCCTCGATCGCGACTGTAGTCAGTCAGGAGCCAGCGCTGGGGCAATGCCGGAATATTGTACGGGAATTGGGCCTGAAACGGCAGCTTTGGGCGGACACCGCCGGCGCCGCGCGCCATGTCGCCGGGGTAAAGGACAGGACGCTGGCGGCCATCGCATCAAGGCTCGCCGCCGAAATCCACGGGTTGAACATCCTGCGTTCCGATGTCGAGGACGCCGACCACAATGTGACACGATTCCTGATCATGTCGCGTGAACCCGAATATGCGCGCGCCAACGGGCAACCGGTGATCACGACGATGATTTTCCGTGTCCGGAACGTTCCCGCCGCCCTGTACAAGGCGCTGGGCGGGTTTTCCACCAACGGCGTGAACCTGACGAAGCTGGAATCCTATCAGCTCGAAGGCTCGTTCAGCGCCACGCAATTCTTCGCCGATATCGAGGGCCATCCGGACGAGCGCAGCATGCAACTGGCGCTGGAAGAGCTGAAATTCTTCACTTCATCGCTGAAAATTCTGGGCGCTTACCCGGCCCACCCCTTCCGCCAAACGCTGAAGGGCTGAAACAAGAAGGGCTCCCGCGCGGAGAGCCCTTCCATTGTCAAACTGCGGAACAGAATCCGCGAGGTGTCAGCTATGCGATTGAAAACCCGGCATAGGCAGGCATCCAGCCGTCTGACCGCAGACCGAGACAATGAGACACTGGATCACCTCCTTTCGTTGAGTTGCGAGAAGCCAAAGTTAGGAGCCGGTGGGTTCCGACGCAATGCGGCACCGTTCGCGTTTTCGTGAATAATCGGTCAGCCGGCGTCCACCTTCTCGGCCAGCCAGGTTTTGATCAGCGACGGATAGGGAACGTCGCGCCGGTTTGCTGCGATCTTGATCTGTTCCAGCAGGCTGACCGGCAGGCGCGCAGCGAAATGGACGTCGTGGACGGCTTCAGATTCGGAAGCCGCACGCGCTCTGCTTTGCTCCACTCGACGTCGCCGATGGAATCGTGAGTTTCCCAGAATCGGCGCTCTTCTGCTTCGTTGCGGAAATGCGGGAGAGATTTAGGTCTTCTGCTCATATCGCATCCTTTCGCTCCGATGCAGGCATCACGCGACGTGCAATCGCATGTGCTCTAAAACCCGCCTCCCCCTTGTGGGGAGGCACACAAATCGTCCTTCGCGATTTGCGGGTGAGGGTCGTGCCGAAATTCCACCCGTTCAGTAATTCAACCTTCTGGCGAGCGCGATGTTTTTAGTTCCGTGATAGTCAGATATAAATAACGGCATGGAGGGAGGGATTCTGTCGCCCGCGGAATTGCAGGCGCTGCTGCTGAGTCTGCGCGTGGCGATTGTTGCGGTGGTGGTCGATCTGCCCTTCGCCTTTTGCGCCGCGCTGCTGCTTGCGCGCGGCAGTTTCCGCGGGAAATGGCTGGTCGATGGAATCATCCATCTTCCGCTGGTGCTGCCGCCGGTGGCGCTCGGCTATCTGTTGCTGATCCTGTTCGGCACACGCGCCCCGATCGGATCGTTTCTGCTGGCCTGGTTCGGCTTCCGTTTCGTGTTCAGTTGGACCGGTGCGGCGCTGGCTTCCGCCATCCTGACCTTCCCGTTTCAGGTGCGGGCGATCCGGCTTTCGCTGGAAGCGCAGGAGGTGGGTCTTTCCGAGGCGGCGGGAACGCTCGGCGCGACTCCGCTGGACCGGTTGTTCAGCCTGCACCTGCCGCTGGCGCTACCCGGCGTCGTCGCAGGCGCGATCACCGCATTCGCGGCCTGTCTTGGAGAATTTGGCGCGATCATCACCTTCGTTTCCAACATTCCGGGTGAGACGCGCACGATTCCGCTGGCGATCTACACCGCCATTCAGACGCCGGGCGGAGAAAACGCGGCGGCGCGTCTTGCGGCGCTTTCGATTGCGCTTGCGCTTACCGGACTTGTGCTCGCCGACATCGTCACGCGGCGGATGCGCGCTGCCTTTCGATGAGCGACATTGCGCTGCGACACCGCCGCGGGTCATTTCTGCTGGATGCGCAATTCGATCTCTCGGATGCGCATATCACCGCGCTGTTTGGCCCGTCGGGTGCGGGTAAATCCACGATCCTTGCCGCCATTGCCGGACTCCTGAAGCCGGATTTCGGCCACATCAATATTTGTGGTGAGACCCTGCTCGATACCGAACGCGGTAAATTCGTCAGCCCGGTGAGGCGGCGCATCGGGATCATGTTTCAGGACTTGCGGCTGTTTCCGCATCTGACGGTAGAAGCCAATCTTTTCTACGGCTGGCGGCGCGCCAGGCCGCGTCCCGGCCGGGAAACGGCGGAGCAGGTGGTGGAACTGCTGGGACTGTCGCCAATGCTGGCACGAAGGCCCCGGCAATTGTCCGGGGGCGAACGATCGCGTGTTGCTTTGGGCCGGGCGTTGCTGATGGGCCCGCGCGCGCTGCTGCTTGATGAGCCGCTTGCCTCGCTGGATGCGGCGCGCAAGGCCGAGATTCTGCCTTATCTGGAAAAGGTCGTGCGCGAATCGCGGATTCCGATGATCTATGTCAGCCACGCGCTGGATGAAATCGCGCGGCTGGCCGACCGCATGGTGGTGCTCAACGGCGGCCGGGTGCAGGCCGAAGGATCACTGTTCGATGTTACGGCGCGGCTGGATCTGTTTTCCGCAGGCCACCTGATTCCCGGTACAGTGATGCGGGCAGCGGTGCTCCGCCACGACGAAACCCACGAACTGACCGAGATCAGCCTCGGCGCGGAACTGCTGGTCGTGCCGCGCATCGCACGCCCGCCGGGAGCAGAAATCCGTATCCGGATCGATGCGGAAGACGTCATGCTGTCGCTCACCCGGCTCGATACGGTAAGCGCGAACAATATTGTGCCGTGCATGGTTGCGGGCATTCGGGAGAACGGCCCCCATGCGGACGTGCAACTGCGCCTGCGCGATGCCCAGATGGTCGCGAGGATCACGCGGCGCTCGCTGGAGAGGCTGGCGCTGCGCGAAGGCATCGCTGTCTTTGCGGTGATCAAATCGGTGACCGTCGGCGGCCGGGAGTGATGACCCGCGCCGCAACGGGATGTTAAGGTCCAGGGTCATTCAATCGAGGTGGGAAGTCATGGCGCGACCGGCGGATTCACTTCTGAAAGCAGCTCTGTTGAGCGTGGCACTTTCATTTTCCGCCGCTCCGGCATTCGGGCAGTCTTCGCCCGGCGCATGGACGGCGTTCGCGCCGACCACGATTTATCGCGGTGAAATCGGCGCCGTTGCCGTGAACGGCAAAATCTATGTTGCAGGTGGCGCAATCCCGGGCCGCGATGCCGCGCCTTTGTTCCAGTCATTCGATCCGGCGACAAAGCAGTGGCGCGATCTGGCGCCGATTCCCGAAGCCACTTCGCATCCCGGCATCGCCGCACTGAACGGCAAGATTTATATCGCCGGCGGCTTCACCATGAATGTGCACAAAAACCCGCTGGCCCTGTTCGCCGAATATGACATTGCCACCAACAGCTGGCACGAGCTGCCGCCGCTGCCACATCCGCTGGGATCGGTAAGTCTCGCCGCACTCGACGGCAAGATTCACATGATCGGCGGGCGCAAGCCGGACGGCAGCACGGTGGCGACGCATTATGTGTTCGATCCGAAAACCAATGAGTGGAGTATGGCGGCGCAACTACCGGTGGCGCGCGATCATCTTGGGCTGGTGGTGATGAATGGTGAACTTCATGTCGTCGGCGGACGGCTCAACGCCACGGTGGACAATGTCGGTTTGCACGATGTTTATGATCCGACGACGGACAGTTGGCGCTCGCTCGCACCGATGCCGACGCCGCG
>JANWHR010000028.1 GCA_025450355.1 Micropepsaceae bacterium | reverse complement strand
CGGCAGCGGCTCGGTGTCATAAACGTCCAGTGCCGCAACGATACGGCCTTCGCGCAGCGCCGCGACCAGCGCCTGCTCGTCCACAATGGGTCCGCGCGATGTGTTCACCAGAATGGCACCTCGTTTCATGCGCGCCAGTTCGGCGGCGCCGATCAGCCCGCGCGAACGGGGTCCCAGCACCAGATGAATCGTGACGGCATCGGAATCGCCGAACAACTGTTCCCTGCTGACCCATTGCGCGCCGCCTGCCTGTGCTTTTTCCGGCGTAAGGTTCGGGCTCCATGCGACGACGCGCATCCCGATCGCCTGGGCGTAACGCGCCATATATCTGCCGATGCGCCCCAGCCCGACAATCCCAAGCGTGCGCCCTTCGAGATTGATCCCCGGCGGAATCCCTTCCTGAAATTTTCCGGTGCGGATCGCGGCGTCGCCGGCCGGAATTTTGCGCGCCGCCGCGAGCAACAGTGCAAGACTCATTTCCGCCGCAGGCGCGGGCGAGTGGCCGCTGGCCGTGAAGGTGCAGATGATCCCCCGTTTGGTGCAGGCATCCTGATCGACTTTGGGCGCGCGGCTGCCGGTCAGCGACAGCATTTTCAGCCGCGGCAGGCGCTGGATCAGCGCGGCGGAGAAGGCCGATCTTTCGCGCGTGAGCAGAATGACGTCAAAGTCCTTTAACTCGCGCGCCGCGGCGTCTTCGTCTGCCGCGGAATAATTGCGGTGTATGAATTCAACCTCGGCGCGGTTGGTTAGCGCGCTCCAGTCGGCCAGCTGATGCGCGGCGCGCTGCCAATCGTCGATCACCGCGACACGAATGGCCGCCATGGCGTTCTCCCGTCCTGAGTGCTGTCGCGCGGGTTTAATGATAAAAGACGGTAAATTCCAGCGCAGCAGAAGCATGGCGCTCAAAGTGCCGATCATTCTGATTTCGGCCGCCGTCGCGGGCAGCGCCCTTGCCGCCAGCGCCAGCCTGACTGCGGCACGCGCGGACAGGATGGTGGCTGCCTGCTTCGCCTATGCCAGGGCGCATCGTGGCGCGATCAATATCTGGGTGTATGATTCCGGCGGCGAAGTGATCCGGTTCGAACGCATGGATGGAGCGCCCACGATCGGCTCGCCGCCGGACACTTTCCCGCCTGCGAATGGCGTGACGCCGTTCGGCACCGGCATTGATCCCAATGGGCTGACGCCGGCAGATCCAGGCGATATTCCCGTGCGTGATGGAAACCAGACCGTGGGCCGCGTGCGCGTCGCAGGCATGGGCGCCGCGGGCGACCGCGCCTGTGCGGAAACGGCGGCGATGGCCCGCTGACGCGGCATCCGGCGGGCTTGCCAGCCAGCGGCGAAACTGACAAACGGCACTGTGGCGCCGCAGATGTTGGTCGCGGCAGCGGAATTGAGTGAGGACTGTGATCCGCCCTGTCGTCGATCTGCATGCGTTGCGCGAAGCGGAGGTCCGGCACGATCCTTTCCCGTTCCTCACCGTTCCGCATTTCATCCGGGCGGAAGCCTTTGACGCGGTAAGCACCGATTTCCCGCATGTGGATCACCCCGGCAGTTTCCCGCTGATGACGGTGCGCTATGGGCCGGGCTTTGCCGCGCTGGCGGAGGATCTGAACTCCCCCGACCTGGCCGGAATCGTCAGCGACAAGCTCGCCGTCGATGTAAACGCGCACCCAACGATGATCACGGTGCGCGGCCAGAGCAGCGAGGTCATCGACGGAAAGATTCACACCGACAGCCGGACGAAGCTGGTCACCGCGCTGATCTATATGAACGACAACTGGGAAAGCCCGAAGGGCAGGCTGCGATTGTTGCGGTCACGCGACAGCCTTGACGATGTTGTGGCGGAAGTCCCGCCCGAAAAGGGCGCACTGCTGCTGTTCCGGAATGATCCCAACGCCTGGCATGGCTACGAGCCGTTTTCCGGACCGCGCCGCGTTGTGCAATTGAACTGGGTGACCGGAAAAGCCGTCGTGCGGCGTGAAGAGTTGCGGCACCGCGTCAGCGCCTTTTTCAAACGCTTTGGGCCCGGCCACTAATGGCGATCCCGATCGAAACTTTCAGCAACGTCGCGGGCGGAAATGCCTTTTACAAGGCGATCACGCATCCGCTGATCACGGCGGCGGCGCGCGAGCTGGTGGCAAAACTCGATGCGTCAGCCTCCGTTGCGCTCTACGATCCTCAACGATTGCTGGCAGGCTTTGACGCGTTCTATCCGCTGGACCGATTGGGCATTGCCGGCCTGTTTGTGCAGGATGCGGAACAGATCGGCCGCGCCTTCCGTGGTCAGACGGCGCGCCCGGTGACGGAGCTGCCGTCATGCGATGCCGATACGGTTCTGATCGCCGCCTTCGACAGCAAAGCAACCGAACAACATTTGCGGCAATTTGCCGGCCGGGCGGAACTGGTCTCCTTCGACTGCCTGCGCCTGCCGGGCACCATGCTTTCGGACCGCAGCCGCTATCTTTCGAATCTGAATTTCGCCACCAATTTCGCCTTTTTCCGCGATACTCCCGGCCATCACACGCGGCTCACCACGGTCAATTACTGGGCCGGATATGGCGGTAAGGCGGAGACCATCCGCTTCATCCTGTTCGGTGGAGATGGCGCGGTGCTGGCGGACTGGAGCGCGGCGCTGCCGGGAGCGAACGGCGTGGTTACGCTGGACAGCCGGGAAGTGCGCAAAACTTTCGATCTGCCGCCCTTCACCGGCCAACTGTTCATGCATGTTGTGGGCGCGGCCGGACATGACGTCGTTAAATATGCGCTCGACACCTTTGGCGATTCAGCCGGGGCGCTTTCCTGCACGCATGATGCCAATTCGTGGCCGGCGGAATTCTATGCCGGGCTGCCTGCACCGGACGAAAACGAGGATGTTGTCCTGTGGCTGCAGAATTCGCATCCGGTGCCGATTGCAGCCGGCGAAATCGGATTGAATTTGATGGGCGATGGCGAGGTCGCATGGCTGGATCGCGCAATCGCACCATTTGCGACTTACCAACTGAGCGTTTCCGAACTGCTTCCCGCGGCGCGTTGGCCGCAACAGATCGAAATCCGCGCCGGGAAGCATTTTGTCCGTCCGCGGTATGAAATATTCGCAGCGGGGCGGCAGCGCATTGCGCACCCCAATGTCGAGCGGACCGACCTGCACAGTGACGAAAATCTGCCGAAGTTCGCGCCGGTTCTGGGAAAGGGCTTCATCCTGCCGGCGCCGGTGCTGCCACCGGATCGCTTCGTGAGCACCGTTCTGCCGACGCCCATGTCCACCTGTCAGGATCGTCTGCCGGTTAAACTCGCGGTTTACGATCCGGCAGGAATTCTGGCAGCAGAACATCGTTTCGGTAATCTCGCACGCAGCGAATCCGTCGCACGGACGGCGAATGAATTTCTGAATGGCCATCTTCAGGGCGGCTATGGCCATATGGAGCTTTGCTACGATTTCGCGGCCGGCGAGGATGCCGATGGCTGGCTGCACGCGCTATTCCGTTTTCACGACCGGCAGACCGGCCATGCGGCCGAAACCAGCTTTGGCGCGCATCTCTTCAACACCCTGATCACCTACCGGGGTGAACCGCAATCCTACAAAGGTCCGCCGCCCGGACTCTCGACGCGGCTGTTCCTTCGCATCGGCCCGGCGCGATGCGAGACATTTTGTCATCTGATTTATCCCGCATCGCAGATGTGGCACGCCAAATCCGACACCCAGCTGATCCTGATGTCCGGGGCGGGCGAGGAAGTCGCACGGCGCACTGTGCAGATCGCCCGTGGGGGATCCATGCTGTGGCGCTTCCGGGAAATCTTCCCGGAGGCTGAACGAAAGACCGCAGGCGAGGATTGTTATGTCGTGGTGCGCGACACGACCTGCCGGCTGTTTGGCTATCATGGGCTGATCACGCAGGAGGCTTTCAGCCTCGACCACATGTTCGGATTTTGAGGCGGCATTGGTCTCCTGTTGGGTGATGACGGATGGCAAGGCGGGGATGGAGAGCCAGTGCCTCGGGCTGGCAGAGGCGCTCGGCATCGCGCCGATGTTAAAGCGTGTCGTGCTGCGGCCGCTCTGGCGCAAAGTCACTCCTTATTTCCGCATGGGCGGCGTCCGTCAGTTCGCCGCGGAAAGCGATGCGCTGGCGCCACCCTGGCCCGACCTTGTGATTGCCACGGGCCGGCAAAGCGTTGCCGCGGCGCTATGGGTAAAGCGTGCATCTGGCGGAAAGGCGCGCATTATCCAGTTGCAAAATCCCGGCGTCGCCTGGCGTCGCTTCGACCTGATCGTAGCGCCGGAACACGACCGCCTGCACGGGGAAAATGTGATGTCCACGCGCGGAGCGTTGCACCGCGTCCAGACGAACCTGCTGGTGAGCCACGCGGCGAAATGGGCGCCGCAATTCGCGAATTTGCCGCGCCCCCAAATTGCCGTGCTCCTCGGCGGCTCAAACCCGGCCTACCGTTTCGGAGCGGATGAGGCGAAAATTCTTGCGGCAAAGCTCGCAGCCTGCGCGCGGAAACTGAACGGGAGCGTGCTGGCGACGCCATCTCGCCGCACGGGCGGCACGGCATCGAGAGTCATGCGCGAAATGCTCGCTGGCGTTCCGCATTATCTCTGGGACATGCAGGGCGACAATCCCTATTTTGGCCTGCTCGGACTTGCCGACTTTATCGTTGCGACCTGCGATTCCGTGAACATGGTTTCGGAGGCCGCCAGCACCGGAAAGCCCGTTTATGTGGAGATGCTCCCGGGCGGTTCGGCAAAATCGGAGCGTTTTCTCGCCAGCCTGCGCGATACGGGCGTGGTGCGCGATTTCAACGGTGAATTGTCGGTGTACAGCTATGCGCCGCCCGACGAGATGACGCGCGTGGTTGCGCGCGTGCGGCAGGCATTCCCTGATATTCTGGCGCAAGATCAAGCGTGACGACATTCGAACCGGCACTGATTGCGGTTGGTTTTTTTGCCGGCGTGTGCAATGCGCTGGTCGGCGGCGGAACCCTGTTCACCTTTCCGGTGCTGATCGCCGCTGGCGTTCCGCCGGTTCTGGCCAATACGACCACGACGGTCGCACTGCTGCCGGGAACCATCACATCCGCTTTCACCTGGCTGCCGGAACTTCCGTACGTGAAGCATGGCCTTCCGTTGCGCATCGCGATTGCGCTTGGTGGCGGGCTACTGGGCGCGGCGCTGTTGCTGTGGTCCGGAAATAGCGTCTTCTTTTTTGTTGTGCCATGGCTGCTTGCCGCTGCGACCATCCTTTTCACCTTTTCACGCATCATCGTGAAGAGCGTCCGAACCGCAGCCAAAGGCAAAAATGCGTGGGGGGCGCGCGCGCTCGAATTCGTCACCGCCGTCTATGGCGGCTATTTCGGCGCGGCGATCGGGATTCTGCTGATCGCAGCGATGGCGATTGCGGGGCAGCAGGACATGCGCAGCATCAATGCCCAACGCAATTTCCTGGTGGTGTTCATCAACGGCGTTGCCGCCGTGTTCTTCATCGTGAGGGGCGCCGTGGACTGGCCGGTGGCGCTGGTGATCATGATTGGGGCAATTCTGGGCGGTTATGCGGGCGCGCGGCTTGCGCGGTATTTGCCGGATCTTTGGATGCGCCGCATCGTTACGGCGGCAGGCGCGTTCTTCTCGGTCTATTATTTCGTGAAAGCTTATGTATGAGCTTCTGAACGGCGTCAGGATCATCGACCTGACCACCACCTATCTCGGGCCCTATGCCACGCAGTTTCTCGGCGACATGGGGGCTGATGTGATCAAGATCGAACCGCCCGGAGGCGAAGCCGGCCGCAATCCACGACCGGGCCACTCGCCAGAGATGGGCGCAGGATTTCTGAATGCCAACCGCAACAAGCGTTCGCTCGCGCTCGATCTGGGCAAGCCGCAGGGCCGCGAACTGGCGCTACGGCTGGCAAAAACCGCTGACGTCTGTGTCCACAACATGCGCCCGCAGGCCGTCGCGAAACTCGGGCTGGACTATGCGCAAGTTCGGGCCGCAAATCCGCGGATCGTTTATTGCTTCGCCCCCGGGTTCGATCAGGACGGACCGCTCGCCGCACAGCCGGCCTATGACGATATCATTCAGGCGCTGTCGGGATTGAGCGATCTGAACCGCGACTCTTCCGGCGCACCGCGCTTTCTGCCCAGCATCATCGCCGACAAGGTCGTGGGCGTGCATCTGGCCTTCGCAATGGCGGCGGGTCTCGTGCACCGGCTAAAAACGGGCGAAGGCTGCGAGATCCAGGTACCGATGTTCGAAACCATGGTTTCATTTCTTCTGGTTGAACATCTGTCTGGTTACACGTTCAGGCCACCGCTGGGGGAACTCGGATATGAGCGAATGCTCGCGGCCAATCGCCGCCCGTATCGCACCCGCGATGGCTACATGGCGATCATGCCCTACACGACCCGGCAATGGACCCGGTTTCTGGAATGCATTGGCCGCGCCGACCTGATGAAGGAAGATTGGGTGAACGATCCGGTTCAGCGCAGCGCCAATGTCGATCGGCTGTATCAGCTCATCGCCGACGCGGCGCCCACGCGCAGCAACGCCGAATGGGAGGTGGTCCTGAAAGAAGCTGACATTCCTTCCGGTCCGGTTAATTCCTTCGCAGACCTTTTGCACCACCCGCAACTGACCGCAGCCGGCATGTTCGAGGCGGTCGAACACCCAACTGAGGGAGCGTTAACCGCGCTGCGGTCGCCATTCAAGGTCCACGGCACCCCGCGAACGCCCGATCGACCCGCCCCAAGGGTTAACGGAGGGGCGAAAGACCTGTTGGCCGAAGCCGGGCTGGGTCAGAATGAAATCGAAAAACTGATTGCAGACAAGGTGATAGGGTGAGCTTAACGGTTGACTCAGCAGGCTTGTTGCCGCAAAACGACGAGGCGAAGCGGTCCTGTAGCAAACAAGATCAAACGTCAATTTTGACACAATTTGTTGCACTTGATCATTTTTTCTACACGGTTAGCCTGTTAGTCTGCGCTGGGGATTCGTGTTGATGCGCATGCGGGTTTTCGTAGCGGTTCTGGTCTTGGCGGGTGCGGCACTGGTTGCCGCGACGGGGGCCAATGCTGCGCCCGCACAGTCTGCAAGCCCGGCGCCAGTGCCCGGAATCTTCAGCCAGGCGAATCTCAATCTGGGGAGCCTGCTGATGGCCGGTTTCTCGCAGCAGGCGCCTGCCAGTTCTTCCGGCACACATTTCGAATTCGGTCAGGCGCGGAACTGGGAGCCATCCGGCAATCTTTTTTCGTCTGCCGGATCGCTGAATCAGGCATCCCTGTCGGGCGAGAATCTGTGGAGTTCGGCGCAGTTTGCCATCGCACCACATGTCAGTTTCGGCATCTCGCACCTGTCCCTGGGTTTGCCGGCGACCGATGCGCCGGGTGTCGTGTCGCCGCAGGACTTGGCTTTGCGCCTCGATCCGTCACTTCGCAGCACGGGCAGTACATCCGCCAATCTCAACCTCAATCTCACGGACTGGAGTCAGTTTGGCATCGTGGCTTCCCATGCGGCGGGCAACTCTGCGCTGTTGGCTCTGACGCCGAGCGGGTTGCGGGCCACACCGTCGGACAGTTCGGCATTGGGGATTTCCGCACGCGTCGGGTTTGGCGAAGGATGGGTCACGACACTGGCCTATGCCGAAGGAGTGTCGCAACTCGATCTCAGCCAGATGGCCGCCGCCAATGCGGTGCATTCCGACACTTATGGAATCGGGCTGGCACGGACGGGCCTGTTCGGACACGACGCGCTCGGGATCGCGCTGTCGCGGCCGTTGCAGATCTACACCGCGAACAGTGCTGCGCTGACGGCGAACAATCTCGCGTTGTCGAGCACGCAGGCGCGCGAATCCGATGTTGAACTGGGATATGTGACAAGCTTCCTGGACGGCACGCTGGCCTTGCAGGCAAATGCGGCCTACCAGGTCAATGCGGCCGGAGCGCGTGGCCAAAATGCGCTCGCCGCGGTCGCACGGGCTAAGCTGAACTTTTAAACGCCCCTGACACGGGCGCGCCGGGACCCGGACTGTCCGCCCCCATAACGGCGTTTTTTGTGGACAGCGCAATTTTCGCGCTTATCTATCCATCCGATCTCCGCGTCCGACGCTCGCTTTCGCCTGTACGGCGAAACACATCCAATCAGGAAATCATGCGATGGCAGTACAATATGTTTACGTGATGAAAGGTCTGTCCAAAACCTTTCCCGGCGGGAAGCAAATCCTGAAGGACATCTGGCTGTCCTTCCTGCCCGGCGCAAAGATCGGCGTGATCGGCGTCAACGGCGCAGGCAAATCGACACTGTTGCGCATGATGGCGGGCGTCGACCGCGAATTCACCGGCGAGGCCTGGGCGGCCGAAGGCGCGCGGGTGGGATATCTCCCGCAGGAGCCGGAGCTTGATCCGCAGCTCAACGTGCTGGGCAATGTCATGGAGGCCGTTGCGGAGAAAAAGAAACTGCTCGATCGCTACAACGAAATCGCGGCGAATTATTCCGACGAAACCGCAGACGAAATGGCGGCGCTGCAGGACAAGATCGACGCTGGCAATCTCTGGGACCTCGATTCACAGATCGAGATGGCGATGGATGCCCTGCGCTGTCCCGATCCGATGGCCGATGTGAACAATCTTTCCGGCGGCGAAAAACGCAGGGTCGCTCTTTGCAAGCTGCTGCTCGAAGCGCCCGATCTGCTGCTGCTGGACGAACCGACCAATCACCTGGATGCGGAATCGGTCGCCTGGCTTGAACGCCATTTGCGGGAGTTCGCGGGCACCGTGGTGCTGGTCACGCATGACCGGTATTTCCTCGATAATGTCACCGGCTGGATTCTCGAACTCGATCGCGCGCGCGGGATTCCATTCGAGGGGAATTATTCCCGTTGGCTGGAGGCGCAGGAAAAGCGGCTCGTCACCGAATCGGAACAGGAGCAGGCGCGGGTGCGGGCGCTGGCGCGGGAAAGCGCCTGGATCAAGACCTCTCCCCGCGCGCGCCAAGCCAAATCAAAGGCGCGTATCCAGGCCTATGATGAATTGCTGTCGCGTTCCCAGGAAGCGCGTCAGGGCCCCGCGCAGATTGTTATTCCGGCCGGACCGCGGCTTGGCGCCGTGGTGGTCGAGGCCGCCGATTTGGGCAAAGCCTATGGCGACCGGCTGCTGTTCGACGGCCTCAACTTCAAACTTCCGCCTGGCGGCATTGTCGGCGTGATTGGCCCCAACGGGGCCGGCAAAACAACCCTGTTTCGGATGCTCACCGGACAGGAGAAAGCCGACACGGGCAAACTGCGCGTCGGCGATTCCGTGGTGATGGGTTATGTTGATCAGTCGCGCGATGCGCTAAGGCCCAATGCAACGGTCTGGGAAGAAATCTCCGGCGGGCTGGACGTTCTTGAACTCGGCAAGCGCAGTATGCAGTCCCGCGCCTATGTCGGGGCGTTCAATTTCCGCGGCGGCGATCAGCAGAAGAAGGTGGGACAACTCTCGGGCGGCGAGCGCAACCGCGTACATCTGGCGAAGATGCTCAAGTCCGGCGCCAATCTGCTGCTGCTGGACGAACCGACCAACGATCTCGACGTCGAGACGCTGCGGGCGCTGGAAAACGCGCTCGAAGATTTCGCCGGCTGCGCCATGATCATCAGCCATGACCGCTGGTTCCTCGACCGCATCGCGACTCATATGCTTGCCTTCGAAGGCGACTCACACGTCGAATGGTTCGAAGGCAATTTCCAGGACTACGAGGCCGACCGGAAGCGCCGCCTGGGAATCGATGCCGAGACGCCGCACCGGATCAAGTACAAACGGTTCGCCCGAGTTTAGAAGCGAGAAAAGAGAAGCGAGAGAGTTTTCCTTCGCTATGTCTCCTCTGTTCATTGCTTACGGAAAACCAGAGTGATTTGTGCGGATAACCGCCTTTCACAACCGAATCAGTTTAGGAATGAGGACGCTCGATTGGGAGTCGCGCGAGCCTTATATGAGAACTAAAAGAGAACGAATTGCGCCTTCCGCATCCGATTCCGTATCAGGGCAGTAAGCGAAATCTCGCACCGATTATTTCGCCATTCGTTTCGCGGCGCGTCGAAACGTGGTTTGAGCCCTTTGCGGGTTCAGCGGCAATGACGCTCTGGGCCGCCCATGCCGGTATAGCGAAGCGTTACGTCATCGCGGACTCTCTCGATGCAATTTCCCACCTTTGGAAGGCAATAATTGAGAGACCGGGCAATACTGCGAAACGATATCGCGGCATTTGGGAGGGCGGGCGCATAGGTGGGCTGGATTACTTCAATGAAGTTCGCGCACGATATAACGACGAGCGTGATCCTGTTGACCTGCTCTACCTCGTCTGCCGGTGCGTAAAGAATGCTGTGCGGTTCAATGCCAGTGGCGTGTTCACGCAGTCAGTGGACAAGCGCCGGTACGGGATGCATCCCGACAAAATGGACCACGCGATCAAGGGCGCGTCCGCTTTGCTGCGGGGCCGCACCGAAGTGTGTTGCGGGGACTGGCTGGAAACGCTACGCGGAGCGACCCCGCGCGATTTCGTTTACATGGACCCCCCGTATCTTGGCACATCTGTCGGGCGCGATAAGCGGTACGCCCACCAAATCTCTCAGGAACGATTGATCGGTGGGCTCGAAATTCTTCTTACAAAGAAGCTGCGCTTCGCGCTGTCATACGACGGGCGTACCGGCGAGAAAGAGTATGGGCCGCCGTTGCCAGCATCGCTCGGCATGACGCGACTTCTTCTTCATGCGGGCGTGTCGTCTCAGGCGACTCTGAGCGGTCGTCGGGAAGAAACGATCGAAAGCCTTTATATGTCGCCTGGACTCGCGGAGCCTCGCGCTGAGATCATTCGTCGCAAAGAGGCGGCTCAGGAGTCTTTGGCCCTCTGAGCAATTATTTGCTTGATGAAGTCAGCGACAGTTCTGTCGTCGCGCCCTGCGTCGTCTCTGAGCTTATGGGAAAGAAAACCCCCGCTTATGCAGCCTGAGTTTGTCGCTTCTCGTTTCCTCTTCCCTCGCTTCTCTCCTTAGGGCGTCCACTCGCGCCAGGCGGGCCAGTCCTCGATCAGGCGTGCCCATTCGGTGTAGCCCGCCGCGGAAGGATGCGTATCGTCGACTTCCCTGATATCGCGCAGCCAAATGCCGCTGCCGAGCAATGCTGAGTGGGAATCGAAAAACGGCACATTCAATTCTGTGCAGAGCGTTACGAGATCTTGCGAGAAGGATTTCACCCGGCTGTTCCGCGGTTCGTCATTGACGGGTGGCGGCCCGATCATCAGCACCGGTTTCCACTGGGAAGCAGGGCGGAGAATGTCGCGCGCCGCCGAGAGGGAGTCGTTCTGCGCGACCTGCGGCTTGCCGTTGACTTCACGCGCATCATTCATCCCGAACTCGAAGATCAACCGGACTTCCTGAAGCGGCGTATGCCGGAGATTGGCTTCATGGCGCCAGCGCGCCGCAAGCTGGACGCTGGTTTCGCCGCGGATACCGAGATTGTAGGGGCTGACATCATGGCCGCGCCGGCGCGCGGCCGCCGAGATGCGCCCTGCCCAACCGAGACATTCCGAATCGAAGGCACCGCTGACAAAACTGTCGCCCAGAAAACAGAGGCGCAGCGCGCGCTTGCCGTCCATTCCTTTTCCCTTCAAACAAAAGGCCGGAGCTGATGCTCCGGCCGCGATCTCTTGGGGTAAATCCGGTTGAAGCGCCTTTCACATTCTTTGAATCTGAAACGCGCTTCAAGTTATTTGTTGGCGCATTTTCTGCGCCGAACCGGCAGCCACTTCGGCGGAAAATGCTTAAAAGACACCAACCACGATTGCGCCCAGAAAGGCAAGAATGAACCCCATCGTCAGAAGCTGCACCTGCCGCATTGCGTGGCCTCCTTCCGTTCCGGAGGAATTCAATTTGAACATTGGCAGTTTGTGCGTTCGCAAAATCCGTTCAAGTGGAATATTTTTCCCTTCCGGCGCCATGTTCCCGGAACCACAGGCTGTTTCGTACGTGCAGAAGCTTGGGCATCGCTGTTTGATTTCCACATGATGCGCCCTTCACACCTGATCATCGCCATCATCGTCTGCTTCGCCTGGGGCCTCAATGCGGTCGCCGCGAAGGTGGGCGTGACCTTCATCCCGCCGGTGTTCGTCACTGGTTTACGCTTTATCTTTGGGCTGATGTTTCTGCTGCCCTGGCTGAAGCCGGTGGCCGGTCAGTGGCGCGTGCTCATCCCGGCGGTGTTCTTCATGGGCGGGCTGCATTTCGCGCTGATTTTCAGCGGCGCGAAATATTCGGACGCCTCGACAATGGCCATCGTCAATCAGCTCTATGTGCCGATATCCGTGGTGCTGGCGATGTTCTGGCTGGGCGAGCGCGTGCCGCTGCAACGCTGGATCGGCATCCTGCTGGCGTTTTGCGGCGTGGTGCTTTTCAGCCTGGACGCCAGCGTCTCCTCTCATTTGTTCGGCGTGTTTCTGCTCATTCTCGATGCCTGCTCGATGGCGACCGGCACGGTGCTTCTGCGCAGGCTCTCGGGCGTGGCGCCGCTGACCATGCAGGCCTGGATGGCCGTGATCGGGATTCCCTTTCTGTTTATCACCAGCCTCGTTTTCGAAGGCGGCCAGTTCGCTTCCCTGCTGACCGCGCCGGGCGAGGCCTGGACGGCTCTGGCCTTCACCGTGATCGCGGGCAGCCTGATCGGCCATACCGGCTATTATGTTCTGCTGCAGCATTATGAAGTTTCGCTGGTCGGATCGGTCTTGCTGTTGAGTCCTGCAATCGGTGTTGTGGGAGGAATTCTGATTCTGGGCGAACCCTTCACGCCGCTGATCATTGCCGGCGGGATCATTACTTTGACAGGCGTTGCCATTGTGCTGCGCGGCGTGCCGATGAGAAGCCTCGAACCGGCGGAAGGGGTGTGATGGAATTCATTCCGGCGCCATCGCCCAATTTTGATGACAGACCAACGGGCACGCCAATCGATATTTTGCTCCTGCATTATACGGGAATGCCTACGGGAGCGGCGGCGGTGGCACGCCTGTGCGATCCGGACGCGAAAGTCAGCGCCCATTACACGGTGGACGAAGACGGGACGGTCTTTGCCCATGTGCCCGAAGAACGCCGCGCGTGGCATGCGGGCGTTTCCTGGTGGGGCGGCGAGCGCAATGTCAATGCGCGCTCGATCGGAATCGAAATCGTCAATCCCGGGCATGAATTCGGGTATCGGTCGTTTCCCGACATGCAGATCGAGGCGGTGATCGGGCTTTCGCAGGAAGTAGTACAGCGGCGGAAAATTCCCGCTGCGCGCGTGCTCGGCCATTCCGATGTCGCGCCGGCGCGCAAACTGGATCCGGGTGAGCTGTTTCCCTGGGGCGAGCTTGCGCTGGCGGGCGTGGGCCTGTGGCCGCAAACCAGGAAACACCGGCTCAATATTCCATTCGAAGCGGGCCTGCGGGCATTCGGTTATGGCTTGCCACCCGACGTGAATGTTCCCGTCTCGACCGTAATTGAAGCATTTCAGCGTCACTTCCGCCCCGCGCGGATCGATGGCCGGTGCGACGCCGAATGCGAAGCCATTCTGGCTGCCCTGCTCCAGGAGATTGACATTCGGGCGAACTGAAGCAGATTCCGCTGTGCGTCAGATGGCCGGATGGCCGCCCTCCGAAGCGCGTAGCGCGAAGGTGGGAGGAAAGTCCGGGCTCCACGGAAACACGGTGCCGGATAACGTCCGGCGGAGGCAACTCCAGGGAAAGCGCAACAGAAAGCAGACCGCCACGGTAATCCGCGGCAAGGTTGAAATGGTGCGGTAAGAGCGCACCGCGCCTGCGGCAACGCAGGCGGCACGGCAAGCCCCACCGGGAGCAAGACCAAATAGGGACGGCAATGGCGGTTTCCAGCCGCTGTCCGGGTAGGTCGCGTGAGGCGTCCGGTGACGGGCGTCCCAGAGGAATGGCCATCTCCCGCTTCGGCGGGAACAGAACCCGGCTTACAGGCCATCTGACGCTGTTCTCCCATCGCGGTATAATGGTGCGCGTCGTTTCTGATTTGTTCTGTGGTCGGAGGAAAATGTTTGACCGCCCACGAAATCCCATGTTATCCCATATAGTCCCATTCGCTGCGTTGCCGCCGGTCTCCCGGATTCGCCTCGGATTCAGCCCTGGGACACGAAGGGGTCACGGGGAATGGTTGCGCAGCCATTCGTTTCCACGAAGGAAAACAGGCTCGACGCGAAACATCGCGTCAGCGTCCCCGCATCTTTTCGCCAGGTGCTCGCGAAACAGGACCTGACCGGATTTTACTTTCTCAAGGCCCGCAATCACCCGGCGCTGGAGTGCTTCGGCAAGCCGGTTCTCGAATATTATGAGAGCCTTCAGGCAGACGCGCCTCCTCTGCGGAACGATGAATACGACATCCATGCGCATGACATTTTTGGCGAGTGCGACCTGCTGGAATTCGACGATCAGGGCCGCGTTACCCTTTCGGCCGAATTGATCGAGTTCCTGGGAATCACGGAAAGAGTGGTGTTTGTCGGGCTGAATCAGAAATTCCAGATCTGGAGCCCGGAGCGTTTTGCCAATGTGCGCCAGCAACGCATGGAGCGCGCGCACATCGCGGCCAAGCCGCGCGAGGCGGGCGCATGAGCGGTCATATCCCCGTCCTGCTGGAAGAAGTGATGGCAGCCTTAACGCCGCGGGACAATGCCATCTACGTCGATGGCACATTTGGCGGCGGCGGTTATTCCGAAGCGCTGCTGACGCGCGCCAATTGCAGGGTTTTCGCCATTGACCGCGATCCCGCAGCGATCGAGCGCGGCACGGCGCTGGCCAGCCGCTTTCCTGCGCGGTTGACGCTCATCCACGGGCGTTTTTCCGAGATGGATCACTTGCTGGATGTCAGAGGTGTTTCCGCAGCCGACGGCGTGGCCTTCGATATCGGTGTTTCTTCGTTTCAGCTGGATGACGATCGGCGCGGCTTTTCGTTCTCGAGCGACGCTCCGCTGGACATGCGCATGGATCAGAGTGCGGGGCAGACAGCGGCCACGATCTGCAACACAGCGCCGGAGTCCGCTCTGGCGGACATGCTGCGGGAATACGGCGAAGAGCCGCGCGCGAAGCG
The DNA here is from genome assembly GCA_025450355.1 of Micropepsaceae bacterium. Taxonomy (GTDB): domain Bacteria; phylum Pseudomonadota; class Alphaproteobacteria; order Micropepsales; family Micropepsaceae; genus CAIYRG01. The sequence goes on along the minus strand of JANWHR010000028.1, from coordinate 5,235 downwards.
GATTGCGCGCGCCATCGTCGCGGCAAGGCCAATCATCACCACCCGTCAGCTTGCGGAAGCGATTGAACGTGCCGCCCCGCGCCATGGACAAAAAATCCATCCGGCGACGCGGAGTTTTCAGGCGCTGCGCATCGCGGTGAACGATGAGCTCGGCGAATTGGAGCGCGGGCTTGAATGCGCGGAACGTCTGCTCAAACCCGGCGGCCGGCTCGCAGTCGTTTCCTTCCATTCCCTGGAGGATCGCATCGTAAAGCGGTTCCTGAGCCAGCGGCTCGGTCGTGAGCAGAAAACCTCTCGCCACATGCCGCGCGCCGCTGCGGCGCCCGCCCTGTTTCGTCCATCCGGCAAATCGCCGGTCTTTCCTTCCGCCGATGAAATCCACCGCAATCCCCGCGCACGCTCGGCAAGGCTGCGTGCCGCGGAACGCACCAGCGTCCGGACGCCCGGTCAGGCGCAGATTGGAGCCTCTCGATGATCCGTATCCTCAGTTTTACGCTGGTTCTCGTGACGGGAGTGGTCTGCCTCGGCGTCTATCGCATCGCCGAAGAGGCGCGGATCACGGCCGCCGAACTCAGGGAGACCAGAGCGGCGATCGTGCAGGAGAACCAGTCTCTGGCGGTTTTGGGCGCCGAATGGGCAAGAGTAACGCAGCCCGCGCGCATTCAGGCACTTGCCGAACGCTACCTGAACCTCAACGACCGGCCCGCTGCGGAGCTTGCTTCCGTATCGCAACTGCCGCCAAAATTCCTGCCGCAGCCAGAAGACGCGATCCGGAATGCGAATGCGGTCGTGCCGCCGCCAGGCCAACGTCCACTACCCGGTGTCGCGCATGGAGCCTTGCCAGGGCAGGCCGCAGCCCCGGTTCAGACGCCACTGCATACCGGTACGTAGGCCATGCGCCGCGACCCGGATCCGGCAGGTCTGCTGCGTGGGCGAATCGCAATCGCCGCACTGATTTCGGCGGTTGGGTTCAGCGTCGTCGCGGCACGGCTGGTGGACGTCATGGTGTTTGGCGCCGCGCCGCTGCGAACCGCTGCGGTCGTGGCAAGCCATGCCAGACGCGCCGATCTCCTCGATCGCAATGGAACGCTGATCGCGCGCGATCTGCCGGTCAGCGATCTCTACGCGATGCCGGCTGCATTCACCGATGCCGCGCGGGCCGCGCATCAGCTTGCCGCCGTCACCGGCGCCGACGAACAACGCCTGAAAACGGCATTCCAGCCCAGGAAGGGCTATATCCTGGTTCAGCGCGGCCTTTCGCCCGACGAACGCGAGACGGTGATGAAGCTGGGGCTTCCCGGTCTTGATTTCATCAGTGGCTACAAGCGGGTTTATCCCGGCGGCCGCATCCTCTCGCATGCGATTGGTCAGGTTGATACAGACGATAACGGCGTCTCGGGACTCGAACTTGGCCTTGAGGACAGGCTGCGCAGCCAATCGGCGCCGCTCACCCTGTCGCTCGACACGCGCGTGCAATATGTACTGGAGCACGAAGCCGGCGAGGCCATGCGCGCCTTTCACGCCAAAGCCACGGGCGGCATCGTGATGAACGTCCGCACCGGAGAAATCTGGGCGCTGGCATCGCTTCCCGATTACGAGCCGAATCTGCACCGCCTCCAGCCCGGCGATTCGACGCGCAATCGCATGACCCAGGACGTTTACGAGCTGGGCTCGATTTTCAAGATCTTTGCCTTTACCGAGGCGGTGCAGGAGAACACGATCCGGCTGGATGAGCCGTTTTCTGTCGTTTCGCCCTACCGGCTCGGTCATTACCTGATTCACGACTTTGAACGCCTCGGACCTGTGCTGGCGGCGGAGATGGTGTTTGCGAAATCATCGAATATTGGCACGGCGCAGATCGAGCTGCGCTCCGGACCGCAGAAGCAGAAGCCGTTCCTGCGCAAGCTCGGCCTGCTGCAACCGCTGAAGACCGAGCTTCCCGAGATGGCGTCCCCGCTGTATCCGCGACACTGGGAAACCGTTGAAGCCGCGACGATCGCCTACGGCCACGGAATTTCGGTCAATCCTCTGAACTTTGCGGCAGCCGCCGCAGCGGTGGTGAATGGCGGCACGCTGGTCCGGCCGACTTTTCTCAGGCATCCGGAAGAACAGCACGGCGAGCGCGTGATTTCCGAACAGACCAGCCGCACGATGCGGCAGTTGCTCCGGCTGGTGGTCACGGCGGGGACGGGCACCAAAGCCGATGTGCCGGGTTATGATGTCGGAGGCAAAACCGGAACGGCGGAGAAGGCCGAACACGGCTCTTATGCCCATCATCTTTTGATCTCGTCCTTCTGCGGTGTGTTTCCGATCGATGATCCGCAATTCCTCGTTTTTCTCATGCTCGACGAACCGCACGGGAACAGGGAGAGCGGTGGATTTGCCACGGGCGGAGAAACCGCGGCACCGGCCGTGGGCCGGATTATCGCCCGGATTGCGCCACTGCTTGGGGTGCAAACCAAGGTCGCGGCAAATCCCTGATTTGTTCACACTGGGACCACATTCGGACGTTGAGTTGGTTGAGACAGGTTTTGGCGGGCTTCCGTGATCCACGACGTGAGGCAGTTTCAGGGGATAGCAGCAGACAGCCGGGAGGTGAAGCCCGGCTTTCTCTTTGCTGCGCTCGCCGGCACCCGCACCAGCGGAGCGCGGTTTCTCGAGGATGCGGTAAAGCGCGGCGCGGTTGCCGTCCTCGGCAGCCCCGATTGCGCTGATGCGGTTCACGCTCTGGGTGCGCGTTTCATCCCGGCTGACAATCCGCGGCAGACTTTGGCGCGCATGGCGGCGGAATTTTACGGACCGCAGCCGTCCACCATCGTCGCCGTTACCGGTACCAACGGGAAGACCTCCGTCGCGGCATTCGTCCGTCAGATCTGGGCCTTTCAGGGGCGCCAGGCTGCGAGCCTCGGGACAGTCGGCATCGACTCACCCGCAGGCCACGTCGCGCTCGGCCACACGACTCCGGACCCTGTCCGCCTTCATGCAGAACTCGCCCGGCTCAAGCAGCACGGCATCGATTATCTGGCCCTGGAAGCATCCAGCCACGGGCTGGATCAGTATCGTCTCGACGGCGTGAACATCGCCGCGGCGGGGTTCACCAACCTCACGCGCGATCACCTCGATTATCACGCCAGTTTCGGCGATTATCTTGCGGCGAAACTGCGGCTGTTTTCCGAACTGTTGCCGGAAACGGGCGTGGCCGTGGTCAATGCCGATGCGGCGCAGGCAGAGGATTTCATCGCAGCTGCGCGCAGGCGGAAGTTGCGCCTCCTGATGGTTGGCCGAAACGGCACGGAACTGCGCCTGATCGGGCAATCGCCGCAACCGGCGGGACAAGAGCTCATCGTTTTGCAGTCCGGTCGCGAGCGGCGCATCCTGTTGCCGCTGGCAGGTGAATTCCAGGCCTCGAATGCGCTTGTGGCAGCCGGACTCGCGATTGCGGTGGGCGATTCTCCGGATGCGGTGTTCGCGGCGATGGAAAGGCTGCGCGGCGCACCCGGTCGTCTCGAACTGGTCGCCCGAACAGCCGGCGGCGCCGCGATTTTCGTTGATTATGCCCATACGCCCGATGCCATCGAAACCGTGCTCAAGGCCATCCGGCCGCATGTAGCCGGACAATTGCACATTCTTTTCGGATGTGGTGGAGATCGGGATCGCGGCAAACGTCCATTGATGGCCGCCGCCGCGGCGCGGCTTGCCGGCACGGTCATTGTCACCGACGATAATCCGCGTTCGGAGGATCCCGCCGCGATCCGCAGAGAAGCGCTGGCGGGCGCCCCCGGCGCGCGGGAAATTCCTGGCCGCGCGGAAGCAATCCGCGAGGCAATTTCCGCTCTCAAGCCAGGCGATGCGCTGATCATCGCCGGTAAGGGCCACGAGAATTACCAGATCATCGGTGATCGGGTGTTGCCATTTTCGGATCGTAATGAAGCCATCCATGCGGTCCGCGCTCTCGGCGGAGTGGCGGAACACGAGGCGGCATGACGGCGAAACCGGCGCTCTGGAACTCGGACGAAGCCGCGCGTGCTACCGGCGGCCGGGCGACTGCGAAGTGGTGCGCAACCGGCGATACGATCGACACGCGAACGCTGGAACCGGGTGATCTGTTCGTCGCCTTGCAGGGCGATGTCCGCGATGGGCACGAGTTTGCGGCAGCCGCATTGCACAAAGGGGCTTCGGCCGCGCTTGTAACCCGGGTTCCGGCGGGCGTCGGACCCAATGCGCCGCTGCTTGTGGCCGGCAATACGCTCGACGGCCTCAAAGCGCTGGGACAGGCCGCACGAATCCGCACGCAAGCGCAGATCATCGCCGTCACTGGCAGCGCCGGGAAAACCACCACGAAGGAGATGCTGCGGCTGATGCTGTCGGAGCAGGGCCCGATTGCCGCGTCTGCTGCCTCTTACAACAACCATTGGGGCGTGCCGCTCAGTCTCGCACGAATGGCGAAGGACACGGCATTCGGCATTTTTGAGATCGGCATGAATCATGCCGGCGAAATCAGGCAGCTGGTTGGCCAGGTTCGACCCCATGTCGCCGTGGTCACGACAATCGCGCCCGCGCATATTGAATTCTTCGGCACCCTGGAAGCGATCGCGGACGCCAAGGCGGAGATTCTGGAGGGCATCGAACCGGGCGGCGCCTGCCTGCTGCCTGGCGACAACGAACAATTCAGCCGCCTGAAGCGGCACGCGGAAGAACTTTCGGTCCGGACCATCGCAAGGTTCGGGATCGGTGAACAGTCCGAAGCGCGTCTGCTTTCGGTGACGGCGGATGGTGAAGCTCAGACGATTGCGGCCCATATTTTCGGCAGGAAAATTGTATTCCGGATTGCGGCGCCCGGCCGGCACATCGCCATGAATGCGGTTGCGGCGCTGGCCGCGGTGGCGCTGGCGCGCGGGGACGTTGGGCGCGCCGCCGCCGCACTTGCGGGCTTTACGCCATTGAAGGGACGCGGCGCGCGTACGGCGGCCGGCGATGTCGAAATCATCGATGAAAGCTACAACGCCAATCCCGCTTCCATGGCCGCGGCTCTCGATGTGCTTCGTGCAACGACGGTGAGGCAGGGAGGCCGCCGAATCGCGGTTCTGGGGGACATGCTCGAACTCGGCATGGACAGCGAACGTCTGCATGCGGGCCTGGCTCGTGACGTGACGGCAGCCAATGCCGATCTGGTGTTTCTTTGCGGTCCACACATGCACGCTCTGTGGGCCGGGATTCCGCCCCGCCATCGCGGCG
>JANWHR010000027.1 GCA_025450355.1 Micropepsaceae bacterium | reverse complement strand
GTGCCGAGCGACATCACCAACAACAGCCCGAGCACCGTGTGCGAAACCAGGTCGCCATTTGTCACCAGCGCCCCCAACCCATAGGGGTTTTTAACCGCGGCCGTCGGCGCGTTGATGTTCGCCGGCCCGGATTGCGCCGCTGCCGCATCGGCGGGGGCGGGGGCCGCAGGGGCTGCCGCATCGGCCGGCGCGGTGGCCGCGGGGGCTGCCGCATCGGGCGTTGCATTCTGTGCGCCGGCCGGACCGGCCACCATCATGAAAGCGACGAAAGCGGAAGCGATCGTCAGGGTCTTCGCGTTCATTCTACTCTGCTCCGTTCTTGTTTGAGGACGCCAAACGTCCGCTCCTGCACACCCTTATGAAAACTCCACGGAAAACCGTCTGAACAGTATTCCGCTCGGCAACCTTCACCAACCTACCTCAACTGGAAGATCACGTCGGCGGTCAGATATTCGGCCACCGGTTTGCCCGACTGGGTGGCGGGCTTAAACTTCCAGCGCCTCTTCACCATCGTGCATGCCGCATCGTCCAGCCGTGTCTTGCCGCTCGACATGGTCACATTGCATTCCGCAACGGACCCATCCTCCTTCACCAGATATTTGATCGCCACCTTGCCCTGCTCCTGCAGGCGGATTGAAACGGGTGGATAATCATCCGCCGTGACCGCGTGACTGGTGGTCGGCGTCGGCGGTGTCGGCGGCGGCGGAGGCGGAGGCGGAGCGACCACGACCTTTGGCGGCGGCGGCGCGGGAGGCGCCGGCGGCGGCGGCGGCGCAGGCCGGGTCGTCGTGATCGTCGGGGCCGGCGGCGGCGCTCTGGTCAGATCGATCGCCACTTCAGGAACGACGGCGACGACCGGCGGCGGCTTGAAATCCGGCGGCGGCGGGGGCGGCGGCAGATCCTGCTTCTGATCTTCTGTCGTCACGACGGCTTTCAGGTTTTCGCGCAACAGCTGAATGGTGGCGTTGTTCAAGCCAACCCAAAGCCCGAAGCCGACTGCGAAGTTGAAGCCGACGGCAAATAAGATGCCCGGCACCCTGCTTTTCTTCAGCGTCTTGCCGTGTACGGGACGAAGGTCTTGCAGTGCTGTCATGGTTCAAACCGCCCGAAAAAGCTGATCCTCCCTGGGCCGGATAAAAATCCGGCCTGCCTGCGGTGCTTTCCCGCTGGCCGTTTTTCATAGCCCATCGACAAAGATTTTAACATCATCTTCACGACGGTCCATAGTTTTGACCCAATCCTGTCTTCGGATCGGCCGAATCTTTCCCGATCCACGACGGCTGAGCCGCCGGTACCTCCCGATTTCCAGGGCGCCAATGGCGGCGCCGGTCATCTGAAGCGCAGTCTGTTTCCGATCCTCCGCGCGTTCCCGCGTCCTGCGGAACTAACCGAAATTCTCTGCAAATTCAATCACTGACACAGATTGCCACAAAAGCCCTGTGACCGCTTGTTATCCCGCGCAGGCCTGAGCCCGCAAGCGGTTTGCGCTCACAACCCTGTGCTTCCATTTCACGCAGGCAGAAGGGCTTGCTCAAGTTCACGCCTTGGCGTTAGCGCGGCCGGAATGGCCGGAAATTTCCCGATTTGGCGCAACTGCGGCCATATAATAATACGTACAAAGATCAATTCAGAACCGGCTGCTCAGGCTGAAGGTTGCCGCCTGCGTCACGGTGCCCGACGAAAGCGCGGCGTCGTAACTCAGGCCCGCCGACCAGTACCCGACGGAATAGTTGATTCCGAGCCCGGTCACGATGCGGTTGGAATCGAAATGTGGTCCGGTCAGACGGAACGGCGCATTGGGCGCGCTGGTGAAAAACCCGCTGAGCTCCGGCGGACTGTTCATGAATTCGTGGCTCCAGCCGAGAAGCAGCTGCGGTTGCAGCGTCCCGATGTCCCAGTTGAACGTGCCTTGCGCGATCAACCCGGCAAAGCCGCGCGCCGACTTCTGATCCTGCGACAGAATCGTGAGATCGGCCCCCGTCGCCCCGACCGCGCCCTGCTCATTGTATTTGTTCTCGCGCAGATACATTCCGTCCGCGGAGATTTCGGGAATGAGCTGCATTCCACCCACGGGAAAGACATAGCCCGCGGTGATCGCGCCCGCGCCGAGATAGCCGGACCAGTTGGCGGTGGCGGTTCGCGAGAGGGCACTTCCAATGGTGATGCCGCGCCGGCTGCTGTAATCGGCCTGCCCGACATTCAATTCCGGCGTGATGAAGAAATTTCCCGGCCGCCACCCGGCGTAAAACGACAGCAAATGCCAGTCGCCGTCGGTTTTGTTGTCGGCGGGGTGGGCTTCTGCCTGCTGGCTCGCGAAAAACGTGAAGGCCAGCCCATAACGCACGGTGGGAACTGCGCCCCATTCGACGCCGGCTGCGACGCCCTGACCGGCGCCACTGTAGCCGGAGCTCGCCGCCGAACTGCTCGAGCTGACCTGGTCATAGACTTCCTGCGCCCAGAAGCGGAATTCGTCCTGCTGGCTCGCCGGCGACAGGACGAGGTTGCGTTCGCGCGCCCCGACAACGCCGGTGGTGGAATCCGTCATGGCGATCGCGAGCGCCCGCACGCCGCCGCCGACATCGGGGACCTGAGAGGCGATCGCGGTCTGGACGTCTTCGGCATTGGTCAGCGACAGCAGCGCCGCACCGAAAGGATTGTCGGTCAACGCGGCCTGCGCCAGCGGCTCGTACATCACGGCGGCATTTCCGGTGAGTCCCAATTCGGCCGCCGTCTTCCGCTGTAGTGTGATGAGCAGATCGTTTCCGCTTTGGCTCAGCGCGCCATTAAAAATGAAGGGAATGGGCTGCGCCGTCGTGGCGGAAAAATCCGAAAACACCAGCGATGTGTCGCTGTGGATCAGCGTGTAGGCGCCATTGTTCGGAAGAAAGCTCGTCGGCACCAGCGTCACCTGCGAGCCGAATCCGAATTTGACCGGACCGGTCGCGGAGATCACCGGCGTCACCGACGAAGTCTTATTGAGTGCAAGCTGCACGTTGCCGTCCTGGCCGACCCCAAGCGTCGTGATCCGTGCCACGGAGGTGTTGAGCACGCCTCCCGTCCCGCCCTGCGACAAATGGACGTCGAGGGTGCCGCCCGCGGCCGTGCGCAACGCACCCGTGAGAGAGGCGTTGGCGCCTTCGATCGTCAGCTGATTGCCCGCAACCGCGCCGTTCATTCCGGCAGAACCAAACAGCACATCGCCCTGAATCGGTCCTGACGTCGTGATGGTCTGATTGGCGGAGCCATGTGACAGATCAATCGCGATCGCCTGCTGGGCGTTGTTGTCCAAAATCGTCGCAATGGCGAAAATATGGCCCGAATTGGTGATGCTTGTCAGGGTGCCCGAGAGGTCCTGCACGCCAGTGGCGGTGATGCCCGATATGGTCGTGTCGGTGGTGATCGCACTCGCGGAAATCGTGTTCGCGGTTGTCAGATTCGCCAGCGTGCCCCCCGGCTGAATCAGCAGCGCCGTGGAAACTGCGGGCAGTGTGCCCGTCACGGTGCTGCTGATCGTCCCGTCGTTGAGCAACGCCTGCGAAGTGATACCCGAGGCGTTGATGGCCGCGCCATTGCCAATAATCAGCGCGGTCGCATTGTCGGAGGCCGCCTTGGCCTGGCTTGCGAAGGTGTTGTCCGTCTCGGCAGAGGCCTGGATCGTGCCGTTGTTGTAGATCCCGCCCGCCAGCGTCACGGTGTGAGCGGCCGCGCCGGATTCACCGATCTGCACCGCAATGGTGCTTACTCCCGGATCGTTGTCCGTGTTGCGGATGGTGCCCCGGTTGAGCAGACTGAAATTGGGGTTGACGGTATCCGACGCTCCCCCGATGACGATGTTTGACGCATTCAGGCCCGCAAGCGACGACTGAATGGCAAACGTCGGCATCGCGCTGGTCGATACGATCGTGTTGGCCGGCGTTGCATCGCCGGCGCCGGTGGGGCCGGCGTTGAGAATTCCGCCGGCAATATTCGCGCCGACGGCGACCGCAGAGCCGGACAGCGGATCGACCTGGGTGGAGGTAAAGGTCGCAGTTCCGGCAACGGTGATCGGGCCGGAGGTGGTCAGAGCGCCCGAAATCGGCGATGTCACCAGAATTCCCGTAATCCCCTGGCCGACCAGCGAGCTGGAGGACCCCACCGCGAGATTTCCGTTGAGCGGCGCCTCGACGGCGATACCAATCGAATTCGTGCCGATCGTGATCAGGTTGCTGGCGCCGCCGAAGGTGATGTCGCCGTTGAATGGCGCTGCTCCGTCCAGCAGCACTCCGATATTGTTCGCCCCTCCGCCGCCGGCGCTGATTTCCGTGGTGGTTCCGGCGCTGTTGATAAAAGTCCCCGTATTCCCGCCGAGAATGTGAACGCCGATGGCGCCATCTCCAGCAAAGGCGTTCTGGATCACGCCGCTATTGGTGATGTTGTTGTTGGAGTTCAGGGTGACTGCCGCGCCCTTGACCGATACGTCAACCGAACCGCCCTGCTGAATGGTGATGTCGCCCGGCGTTTTGTTGGCGGCCGTGGCGGTCGAAACCGGTGAACTGACCTTTGACGTGATGGAAAGGTCGTCCGCCATCGCCTGGGTCGAAATTCCGGCGAGCAACAGGCAGACAAGCGGGCCGCGTCTCACGAAGACCTCACAGCGAAATGATTTTTTCGCAAAAAAGCGCGCGAAACTGCCATGCAGGCTCAAGCACAGCAAGCGATAAACCGACGCGGCAAAGATTACATTCCGTTCGGCAATGTCTCCCGGATTCAGTCCTCCCCTTGTGGGAGGACCGGTTTTGCTGCGCAAAATCGGGAAGGGGACAAGCCAGGGTGACGCGCCGCGATTCGCATTCCTTTCCGTATCAGCATCGAGGCCGCCCCCAGGAGAAGCGTAGATGCTAACTGGTTCGCGCCGCAGTTTTGGCGGGTGGCAAGGACAGCTCCGTTTCACCGGCGCGGGCGCGAATGAATTGTCCCATGCGGTTGATTGACACACGCCCGTCCTGACTCGCCGGAAGCCCCTGAAACAGGTGCTGCATACCGTCATAAACCTCGATGGATACCGGAACGTTTGCGGCGGCGGCCAGTTCGCCCAACCGGCTGGCGTCGTCGCGAAGGATTTCACGGCTTCCGGCGTGGACCATCACGGGAGGAAAATCCCGCAGATTTCCGAATACCGGCGAAGCATAGGGATCGGCAGCGCTGGCGCCATTCAGATAACGGCGTGCACTGACGAACAGCAGGTCCCACGAGAGAACGGAGTCGGTGTCATCGTTCTGCATCACCGACCAGCCGGAAAGCGCCAGATCCGCCCAGGGAGAAAAGGCGGCCACGCCTGCCGGAACAGGCATGGCGCCGTTTCTGATCGCCATCACCATGGCGAAGGCCAGACCGCCGCCGGCGCCATCCCCGGCCAGCACAATCGATTGCGGCGGGACACCGCGGCCGATCAGAAACCGGTAGGCATCGACGGCATCGCGCAATCCGGCCGGAAAGGGAAATTCCGGCGCCAGCCGGTAGCCCACCGAAAACGCCGCCGCATTCCCGGCCCGGCAAAGCTTTGCCACCAGAGCCCGATGACCAGCCGGAGAACCGGCGACAAAACCTCCACCGTGGAGATAAATCAGCACGCGCCGGGGCTGGGTGTGGGCAATCGTCACCCATTCGCCCTTGACGCCGCCGAGCTGAGCGCTATCGGCATTCACATCCGGCGGAACGGCACCAAAGTCCGGGAAGATCGCGTCCCATCGGTCGCGCAATTCGGCGATGGGCGTGTGGTGAGTGACACGGGAGTGAAAGCGCCTGCCGACACGCCCGGGGATATAGGATTGCCACTTTTCCATCGCTGCCGAATGCCGTTCGCCGGATGATGTTCGACAGAATCACTGTAGCCAAGCGCGACCCGTTTTCCACTGAAAACGGCAAAAGGAAAGAGCACGGTGTTGCCGTGCTCTTTCCGGAACCGCTTTTCGGTTCGATGTCAGGCTGCCGCGGCTTTCGCCGTCGTATCGATCACTTTCTCGGACTTTCCGTTGATCGAGATGCGGCGCGGTTTCCTCTCTTCCGGAACGATCCGTTCGAGATCAATGTGAAGCAACCCGTTCTCGAGCTGCGCGCCCTTGACTTCGACGTTTTCCGCCAGCTGGAAGCGGCGTTCAAAAGTGCGGCCGGCGATGCCCTGGTACAGATAATGCTTCGGCTGGGGTTCCTTTTCCGCCTCACGTTTGCCCTGCACCGTCAAAACGCCGTCCTTGACCTCGACATTAAGGTCCTTGTCGCCGAAACCGGCAATGGCAAGCGAAATCCTGTAGTGGTTCTCTTCCGTGCGTTCGATGTTGTAGGGCGGATAGGATACGCCGCTGTCAAACTGCGACATCGAATCGAGCATGTCGGCCAGGCGATCAAAGCCGATCGTGGAGCGGAAGAGCGGGGTAAGATCAAAGCTACGCATGGTTTCACGACCTCCAAAAGAGCGAAGTGGTTGTCTGGGGGCATGCCCGCCGGGCCAGCCCGCCGAAAGCCGTTACAAGGCCTTTCGACGCGGATTAAATGGGGAATCGGAGACCCGGCTTCAAGACCAGCCAGGGCCAGATCAACCTGTGCCGGAAACAATCAGCATCATCCGGCAGATGGCGCAGATCCAGAAAATCAACATGAGTGAGCAGAGTGCGGTTGTGATCTGGGCGCCTGTGACGCGGATGCCGATGACGCGAAGAACCGTTCTGAAGAACCCCGGTGGGTGGACACAATCCGGATACTCCCAATGGCCACTTCGGAACAGATTCTCGAAATTGTTCACGATTGAGCAGCCGCCATTCAGCAGCCACTGAAGCACGATGCCGGGAAGCAATAATGCGTAAAAGTAGAGGATAAGCCGTGAGGTAATCAACCAGCCGAACGCGACATAGATTACGATTCCACCATGGGCTGTAAAAGACCAGAATCGCAGTTTGTCGAATGTGGCCTGGCGTTTTATTTGTCCTTCGGACAGACCGATAGACGCCGTCCGTGCCATGATGCTGTCCCTTGTATCCCCTGCTGTCAGATCAGATCGGTGGAACTCGCACTTCTGTAAACGAACCGCGAGCCGCAGCCGTTGTGGTGACTTCGGAGTTTTTTGGCGCACGGATTCGCGAATGGACCGTCAAGCTTGCGCTTTGCCGGTTGTGCGCCATCGCGGCAAGTGGTGAAATCCCGCGCCTCACAGCCTGCTCCCCGAAAGACGTGGACCTTCCCTTTCGCGCCCAAACCGTTTTGACGCCCGACCGGCGCCAGTTGCGCGCCGGTGTGTGGGAATTGCCCGAGGGCGCGGCGCGGCGCGGCATTTGCGTGCTGCTCAACGGCCACACTGAATTTCTGGAGAAATACGGGGAGGTGGCTGGGGAGCTTTGTGCCCGCGGATTTCATGTCGTCAGTCTCGACTGGCGCGGACAGGGCGCTTCCGAACGGCAGGTTTACGGCAATCGCGCCGGGCATGTCGGGCAATTTGAGGAATACGATCTCGACCTTTCAGCGCTCCTGCTTCAGACCGTCGAACCTTTCCAGCGAACTTTGGCAGCGCCGCTGCCTGTTATGGCGCTGGGCCATTCCATGGGCGCCCATATTCTGCTGCGGCAACTGCACGAACACCCGCGGCGGTTTGTCTGTGCCGTGCTCGGTGCGCCCATGATCGAAATCAGCACCGGCAGCCATTCCGTGACGATGGTCGCATTGATGACCGCCCTCATGAATCTATATCGCCCCTCAAAACGCTTCGTTTTCGGGCTGGAAGAGCGGGACCCTCTCGATCTGCGCTTCGAGGACAATGTCGTGACCTCGGACCGCGGGCGTTTTGAAAGGAATCAGGATCTGCTGAGGAAGCAGCCGTTTCTGCGCATCAATGGCCCGACCTTCGGCTGGTTGGGGGCCGCGTTCCGCTCCATGCGCCGGATGCGCGGGAAAGGTTATGCCGAGGAAATCACCACGCCGCTGCTGGTTTTCGGAGCCGGCCAGGATGCGGTTGTGCACAGCGATGCCATCCGCTCGTTTTGCCAGCGGCTGCCGAATGCGCGCTATGTCGAGATCGAAGCGGCGAGGCACGAAATCCTTCAGGAAACGGACGAAATCCGCCATCAGTTCTGGAGCGAGTTCGACGCCTTTACCGCCATCCATATTCCGGGTGCTGCAGATGCTTGATGGACCACGACTTGCGCCCGCGGCCGGAACAGCGGCGCAACTCGTGGTGCTCTGTCATGGCTATGGTTCGGACGGCAATGATCTGATCGGGCTCGCACCGCATTGGCGCAATGACCTGCGCCAGGCGGCTTTCGTGGCGCCGAACGCACCGCAACATCACCCGATGGGCCCCGGCTATCAATGGTTTCCCCTGTCCCGGATCGATCCGGAGGAATCGCGGCGTGGAACTGAGTTGGCCGCGCCGTTGCTCGACAGCTTCAT
>JANWHR010000026.1 GCA_025450355.1 Micropepsaceae bacterium | reverse complement strand
TGGCCTGCCGGCTCGAAACCGGACGCACGCATCAGATCAGGGTTCACCTCGCCCATATCGGACACCCGCTGATCGGAGATTCCGTGTACGGCCGTAGCCGCCGGCCCCCGCGCGCAAAAACTCCCGTCGAGGAGGCGGCATACACCATGTCGGCCGATTTTCCGCGCCAGGCATTGCATGCGGGTGTTCTCGGTTTTATGCATCCCACGCGTCACGAAAAAATGCGCTTTGAATCATCCTGGCCCGAGGATTTTGCCGCGCTGGTAAATGCTCTGCGAGGCCTCAATCTGCGTTGATCCCGGATTTGGCACCAAATCTGGCCCTGATTTTGCCAGATTGGGGGATACCCTTGATCCAAAATGCGTTAGCACGAGGGGAAGTTGAATTATGGCTACGCGAACACTGCCCGTCATTGGCGAAGGCGGCCTTGCGCGATATCTCGCCGAGATACGCAAGTTCCCCCTGCTCGATCCCCAGGAAGAATACATGCTGGCGAAGAGATGGCGCGAGCATGAGGATATTGATGCGGCTCACCGTCTGGTGACGAGTCATCTTCGCCTGGTGGCGAAGATCGCGATGGGTTATCGCGGTTACGGATTGCCGATCAACGAAGTCATTGCCGAGGGCAATATCGGGCTGATGCAGGCGGTCAAGCGCTTTGAACCCGAACGCGGTTTCAGACTGGCCACCTATGCGATGTGGTGGATTCGTGCGGCAATCCAGGAATACATCCTGCGCTCCTGGAGCCTTGTGAAGCTTGGCACGACAGCCGCCCAGAAGAAGCTGTTTTTCAATTTGCGCCGCGTGAAGGGGCAAATTGAAGCATTGGAGGAGGGTGATCTCAGGCCTGAGCAGGTCAAGGATATCGCGAAGCGCCTGAGCGTGCCTGAAGAAGAAGTGATCAACATGAACCGGCGGCTCGCCTCGCCGGATTCGTCCCTCAACACGCCGCTCGGAACCGAATCGGAATCGGAATGGCAGGATTGGTTGGCCGACGATTCCATCGACCAGGAAACCCGATTGGCCGAATCCGAGGAGCTCGATGAACGCCGGACCTTGCTCTCCACTGCGCTCGAAGAACTCACCCCACGCGAGCGGGATATCCTGGAAGCGCGCCGGTTGCGCGAGGATCCGATGACGCTGGAGGATTTGTCGGTCAAGTACGGCATCAGCCGCGAACGCGTCAGGCAAATCGAGGTGCGGGCCTTCGAAAAGCTCCAGGAGAAGATGAAAGCCGCGCTGGCTCACAAACGGGCGGAAATGCTCGAAGTCCGCTAAGGCCCACGGCCTAAGGGATTTTCCGCCTGATTCGCTTCCCCGGAACTCTCTGATGCTCTAAAATCAGGCATTTGCAATGCTCTGCTATGAGCCGGAGGAGGGTCACGTGCAGAATTTGGCCAAGCTTTTAGCCGCTGGAGTCACCGCCATATTCGTCGTGGGGGCCGGGTTCGCCCTGCTTCAGGAGCTGATCAAGAGTTACACCCTGCAGACGATTGCCGAGAACGACATCTCTGTGGAGCAGGCGCTTCAGGTGGCACAGGGAGCGCTCGACGAATGCAAGAAAAGCAACTCCGCCGTCACCGTCGCGGTCGTGGACCGGGTCGGCGGAATCCGCTTTGCTGTCCGGGGTGATGGCGCCTCTGCCGATGACATCGATATTGCCCGGAAGAAGGCCTACACCGCGCGAACGTTCCGCCAACCGACCTCCCAATGGATTGAGCGCACTTCGCCGGATGCGGTGGACGACAAGGGTACAAAGAGACTGTTGATGGGCCAGCGGCTACTGGACAATACCATCCCTCGCGCGGGCGGTATGCCGATTATCTATCATGGCGACGCAATCGGTGGAGTGGGCGTCGTCGGGTCCAAGGGCGGGGATGAGATGGATGAGGCTTGCGCCAAAGCTGGCACACAGGCCATCGCCGACCAATTGCTCTGAACAAATAACGTGGGAGAAATTTCGATGTCTTCTTTCTCGACCTGCGTGAAGGCAGCCGCGATGGCGGTCGCATTCGGTCTTATGTGCTCGGCGGCGTCGGCGCAGAGCGTCAGCGTAAATGCAGAACAGGCCATGGCGGCTTTGGCCGCAATGCGGCAATACGCTACGAAAGATGGATCGAATCCGTCCTATGCGGTCGTGGATCGCGACGGCAAAATCGTTCTCTTGATGGCCGGCAATGGTGCGTCACCGCACAATCTCGGTCTGGCGGAACGCAAAGCCTATACCGCCAATATGTTCAAGATGCCGACGATCGAGTGGCGTGACAAAAGCGCACCGGGTCAACCGGAAGCGAGCGAGCGCGACATGCCGGGCGTGGTTCCGCTTGGTGGCGGCTTTCCGATCATGGTTGGCGGTGAGGTGATCGGTGCGGTCGGAGCATCCGGGACGCGCGGCGGGCAGGAGGGCGACACAGCCTGTGCGCGAGCCGGGGCAGATGCCGCTGCGGCGCTGGTCAAGCGGCTGCAGGCCAGCAACTAACAATCCGGAGAAAAGCATGAGATTACTAATCGGGGCGCTCGCCGGCGCACTCGGGCTCTGTGTTGCGGCCACAGGATTCGCGGCTGCGCCACCCACCACCGTTTATGTCACAACCTTCGTGGAAGTATTGCCGGAAGCGACATCCCGGACGGCCGGTGCCCTTAAGCAATATCGCGATGCGGCCAGCCATGAACCGGGGCTGCTGGAGGGCGATGTCTATCAGGAAATTGGTGCGCCTTCGCGCTTCGTCACCAATGAGGTCTGGCAGGACATGGCCGCATACACCGCGCACGCCTCCGCGCCTGCAAGAAACGCATTGTTTGAGAAGCTGAAGGGACTCGAGTTCGGGCCGCCGGATGCGCGCGTCCATTATGCGCATTTTGTCTCGCAGAAGGTCGCGACGCCGGCTGCAAACAGTATTTTCGTGCTGAGCCATCTCGATGTCACACCCCCCAAACTTCCGGAATTGCTGGAGTTGATGAAGCCGCTCACCGAGAACTCCGCGCAGGAGCCGGGCTCAGAAGTGTATGAAATCATCCGGCAAGGGCAGACCCCCGGGACCGGCAATCATTTTCGCCTGTTCGAGATCTGGGCGAGCGAAAAAGCGTGGGAAGACCACAATATGGCCGCCTCGACGCAGGCGTTCCGAAGCGGACTTGCGCCGTTGCTGGGTACGCCCTACGACCAGCGCAAATATATCCGGCTGAATTGACAAGGAATCCTGCAATGAAATGGCGAGTGGCGGCAATCGCGTTGGGACTCTTAACTCTGCCCTATGCGGCTGGTGCACAACAGAACCAGGTACCTGTCATCGACGGTCCGACCTATGTCATGACCTATGTCGAGGTGGTGCCCAGCGCGGCCGCGCAGGCGGTGACATTCCTGAAGAACTATCGCGACGCGGCGCGGCACGAGCCCGGCGCCATGCAGGTCGATCTGTACGAGGAACAGGGCCAGGCACACCGGTTTGTCGTGGGTGAAATCTGGCAGAACCGGACGGCTGTCAAAACCCATGAGATGAGCGCCGCATCCACCGAACTCACGCAACAGCTAAAATCAATTGAACTCGGCCCTCCGGACATCCGCATCCACCAGGCCCATTCGGTGACGCCTCCCAAAGCGCCAAATCCCGGCGATACGATCATCATCAGCCACGTGGATGTTTTTGGCGGTAATACCGGCAAGCTGATTGCGTTGCTCAATACCCTGGGCGAAGCCAGCCGCAAGGACAGCGGCATGGTGCAGTACGACATCCTGGATGAGGTTCCGGCGCACACCAACCATTTTCGGATGCTGGAAGAGTGGGCAAGTCAGGCCGCCTGGGAAGCTCATGACCGCGCCCCCCACACGCAAGCCTATCGTGCGGCACTGATGCCGATGCTCGGCACGCCCTATGACCAGCG
Source organism: Micropepsaceae bacterium (assembly GCA_025450355.1). Taxonomy (GTDB): domain Bacteria; phylum Pseudomonadota; class Alphaproteobacteria; order Micropepsales; family Micropepsaceae; genus CAIYRG01. The sequence continues at coordinate 7,868 of JANWHR010000026.1, read as the reverse complement.
CCTTTACCGGGTGGTGAACTGAAAAACAGGGCCGCCTGTCTCCACAGGCGGCCCTCGTCCCCATCATGTAATTTGCACTGGCGGCTTTTTGAACGGCGGCCACCCCCGCTCGCATTGCTCCGCGTGAGAAATCAATACCACTTTCTCAGGCGGACATCGCTGGCGTCCCCCACCAGCATTTTGAACTTCTCCACGTCGCTGCCCATGAAATGATATGGGTACACGATCTTTGGCCGGAAATCTTTGACCCACTTTGCGGCTTCTTCGACGGTCATCGTGTACGGAAGATTCATCGGGATGAAGGCGACATCGATATTGGGCAGATTTCTCAGTTCGGGGGCCTCCTCCGTATCGCCGGCGAGGTAAATGCGTTTTCCGCCGAGCGTCAGGATGTAACCGTTGTCGCGCCCCTTGGGATGATATTGCTGGCGTTCCTTCGTGGTGTTGTATTCGACCACCGCGTCAATTGGCACTCCGGCATAATTGCCTTTGTCGCCGTTCTTCATCACCTTGGCTTTGGCCTGCAGCGCGCCGGGCAACATTCCGTACACGCTCTGCGGCACGACAAGGACCGTATTTGGGCCGGCGAGGTCCGTCAGAGTCGGAACGCTGAAATGGTCGCCATGCTCATGCGTGATCAGAATCAGATCCGGCGGAGCCGGGCCCCGGAAATCGGCCGCGCCGCTTTTGTCGCCCGGTGGAAAGGCTGTCGGATCGGCGACGATCCGTTTGCCGTTCCAGGTGAGCACCAGTCCGGCATGGTGGACCGGGTGGATCGTCAGATTGCCATTGCTGGTGGCGATCTGATCGTCTTGCGCCGCCTGTGCCGCGGCGGGAACCGGCGACAGCAGCGGAACCGCAGCGCTCGCCAATGCGAGGCACAGCACCGCAGCCGCGGGGCCGAAAGCGCGAATTACCTTCACGAGTCGTCTCCTTCTCTGAATTATCAGGGCCTTCCGCCTGATGCGGGATGGCGCCGGTTCGGACTATAGGTTGCGCACGGACTGAAGGCCATGGCACGGCTGAAATTTGGCGTTAGGGCATTTTCCGCCGAAGCATGTCCCCGACCCCGATCGGGGATGGCTGCCGGTTCGGCGCAGAACATGCGTCAAACGAAAACCTTAAAGCGCGTTTCCGATTCAAAGAAGCAAAAACGCGCTTTGGCGCCCCGCGACATCACGGCAAGTTCCAGGCCTCGCTATCCGTTTGACCCGGCACGCCTGATCTTCTACAGACGCTGCGGGCCACGCTCCCCCAACGGAGCGCTGTCATTCTGGAAGGAATGAATCATGACCGGAAATCGTCCGGCCGTGCGCCCCGCACGGCCTTTATTTTCGTCCGGACCCTGCGCCAAACGGCCTGGCTGGGCTCCCGAAGCTCTCACCGGCGCCTGCCTGGGACGCTCGCACCGCTCCAAAGCGGGGAAGGCGAAATTGCAGGAAGCGATCACGCGCACGCGTGACGTGTTGCGCGTTCCGAAAGACTATCGCATCGGCATCGTCGCTGGCTCCGACACCGGCGCCGTTGAAATGGCGTTGTGGTCCCTGTTGGGCCCGCGGCCGATCGACGTTCTGGCCTGGGAAAGCTTTGGCGAAGACTGGGTGACCGATGTGGTCAAACAGTTGAAGCTGAATGCGCGCGTCATGAAAGCGGGCTATGGCGAGCTGCCGGATCTCACACAGGTGCAGGCAGGCAACGATATCATATTCCTCTGGAACGGCACCACCTCGGGTGTCCGCGTGCCGGATGGCGACTGGATCGTGGCTGAGCGCACCGGGCTGACCATCTGTGACGCGACGTCCGCGGCATTTGCCATGGATCTGCCCTGGCCGAAGCTCGATGTCGTGACGTTCTCATGGCAGAAGGTGCTTTGCGGCGAAGCGGCGCATGGCATGTTGATTCTGTCGCCGCGCGCCGTGGAACGGCTGGAAAGCTATAGCCCGCCGTGGCCAATGCCGAAGACTTATCGGATGACAAAGGACGGCAAACTCGTTGCCGGGATATTCCAGGGCGACACCATCAACACGCCGTCCATGCTTTGCGTCGAAGACTATATTGATGCGCTGAAATGGGCGGAAAGCATCGGCGGGTTGCCGGCGCTGATCCGGCGGGCGAATGAGAATGTCGCCGTTCTGGCGCACTGGATGGAGCGCGGCGGATGGGCCCGCTTCCTCGCAGCAACACCGGCCATTCGCTCCAACACCAGCGTCTGCCTGAAGATTAACGACCCCTGGTTTGCTGCCCTGGACAAAGAAGCGCAATCGGCGGCCGCCGCGAAGATCGCGAGTGTTCTGGAAAAAGAGGGCGTCGCCTTCGACATCGGTGGCTATCGCGCCGCGCCTCCGGGATTGCGAATCTGGTGCGGAGCAACCGTGGATGCAGCCGATGTCCAGGCTCTGGTGCCGTGGCTGGATTGGGCCTTTGCCGAAGTGAAGCAGGCGTAATCGCGAGGGTGAAACCAATGGCCAAAGTTCTGATTTCCGACAAATTGTCTCCCGCCGCCGTCGAGATTTTCAGGCAGCGCGGCGTAACCGCCGATGCGAAACCGGGCCTGAGCAAGGCGGAACTTGCCGCCATTATCGGCGACTATGACGGCCTGGCAATCCGTTCCGCGACCAAAGTCACCGCCGATGTGCTTCGGGCGGCGAAGCGGTTGAAAGTGGTCGGGCGCGCCGGCATCGGCGTGGACAACGTCGATATACCCGCCGCGACCGCGGCAGGAATCATCGTGATGAATACGCCGTTCGGAAATTCCATCACCACCGCCGAACACGCCATTGCGCTGCTGATGGCGCTGGCGCGCGATATTCCGGCGGCCAATGCCTCGACCCACGCGGGGAAATGGGAAAAGAACCGCTTCATGGGCGTGGAAGTCAACGCCAAGGTGCTCGGCATCATCGGCTGCGGCAATATCGGCGCGATCGTGGCCGACCGCGCCAAAGGCCTGAAAATGCGCGTATTGGCCTATGATCCCTATTTGTCGCCGGAACGCGCGGCGGATCTGGGCGTGGAGAAAGTAGAGCTGAACGAGCTTTTTGCGCGCGCCGATTTCATCTCGATTCACACGCCGCTGACGCCCGAGACGCGCAACATCATTTCCGCCGAAGCGCTCGGGAAAATGAAAAAGGGCGCGCGCCTGATCAACTGCGCGCGCGGTGGTCTGGTGGATGAACGCGCGGTCAAGGCGGCGCTGGATTCGGGGCATCTCGCCGGTGCGGCGTTCGACGTATTCGAGGAAGAGCCCGCAACGGCAAGTCCGTTGTTCGGGAACGAAAAGTTCATCGCCACGCCGCATCTCGGTGCATCAACCTCCGAAGCACAGGAAAATGTCGCGCTGCAGGTTGCGGAGCAGATCTCGGATTACCTTCTTACCGGCGCGATCGTGAACGCACTGAACATGCCCTCCATCTCCGCCGACGAAGCGAAGAAAGTCGGCCCGTGGATTTCACTCGCGCAAAATGTCGGCGCATTCGCGGGACAGTTGACCGAGACCAGCATCGCCGCCGTCGATATCATCTACGAAGGCAGTGTGGCGGCGCTGAACACGCGCGCCCTGACCCAGGCGGCTTTGTGTGGATTGCTGAAGCCCGCGCTTTCCGAAGTGAACATGGTGAACGCGCCGTTGGTCGCCAAAGAGCGCGGCATCCGCGTTTCCGAAGTGCGTCGCGACCAGGAAGGCGCTTACGAGGGCTACATCAAACTTGCCGTCACCACTCCGGAAATGCAGCGCAGCATCGCTGGCACGGTGTTTTCCGACGGCAGGCCGCGCATGATCCAGGTCAAGGAAATCAATATGGAGGCGGAGTTCGCTCCGCACATGCTCTATGTGACGAATGAGGATAAGCCCGGCTTCATCGGCAGGCTGGGAACGCTGTTGGGCAACGCCGGCGTGAACATCGCCAATTTCAACCTGGGCCGGAGTGCGCGCGGCGCCGATGCCATCGCGCTGGTGCAGGTCGATGACGCCGTGCCGCTGCCCGTGCTTCAGGAAATCCGCACGCTGCCGGCGGTCAAACAGGCCCGCGCCCTGGCATTCTGATCCGCGTTTCTCCTCCCCCGTTTACCGGGGAGGTGCCGCCGAAGGCGGCGGAGGGGGGTAGCCTGCATCAGTGAGTTTGCACCCCAAACTGGTCTATCGTGGGGGTGCAGCGAATCTGTGGACCCGGCATAAACCATGGCCAATGTCGCAGTGATCGGCGCCCAGTGGGGCGATGAAGGTAAAGGCAAAATCGTCGATTGGCTGTCGGCGCGCGCCGACGTGGTTGTGCGCTTTCAGGGTGGCCACAATGCGGGGCACACGCTCGTCATCGATGGCGTGACGTACAAACTGTCGCTGCTTCCATCTGGTGTTGTCCGTCCGGGCAAGCTGGGCATTATCGGCAACGGTGTGGTGATCGATCCCTGGGCGCTGGTCGAAGAAATCGACCGTTTGAAGAGCCAGGGCGTAAAGGTTACGCCGGACAATCTGATGATTGCGGAGAACGCCGCGCTCATCCTGCCGCTGCACCGCGAACTGGACCGCTTCCGCGAAAGTTCAAACCGGGTGGCGAGGATTGGCACAACCGGGCGCGGCATTGGTCCCGCCTACGAAGACAAGGTTGGCCGCCGCGCACTCCGCGTCATCGATCTGAAAAATCTGGATTCCATTGGGCCGAAAATCGACCGGTTGCTGGCCCACCACAACGCGCTGCGGCGCGGCAGCGGGATCGAAGAAGTCGATGCGGCCGCCCTGCTGCGCGAATTGACCGAAATCGCTCCGAAGGTCCTCTGCTATGCGGGCCCGGTGTGGCGCAAGCTGGAACAGGTGCGGCTGGAAGGCCGGCGCGTGCTGTTCGAGGGCGCGCAGGGGGCGCTGCTCGATGTGGACCACGGCACTTATCCATTCGTCACCTCCTCGAACACCGTTGCGGGCGAAGCGGCGCCGGGTTCCGGCTGCGGGCCGCGTGATATCGGATTCGTTCTGGGAATCGCGAAAGCCTACACGACACGAGTTGGCGAAGGCCCGTTCCCGACCGAACTGAACGATGAAACGGGTGAACGAATCGGCCGTACCGGCGCGGAATTCGGCACCGTGACCGGGCGCAAACGCCGCTGCGGCTGGTTCGATGCGGTTCTGCTCCGGCAAACGGCCGCGACCGGCGGGATCGACGGAATTGCGCTGACCAAACTCGATGTGCTGGACGGATTTGACCACGTTCAGATCTGCGTCGGATACCGGTTGGGCGACCGCATGCTCGATCATCTGCCTGCGGATGCGCACGATCAGGTGCGGCTGGAGCCGGTGTATGAGACCATGCAGGGCTGGAGCGAATCGACGCGCGGTGCGCGTTCCTGGGCACAGCTTCCGGCGCTGGCGATCAAATACATCCGCCGCGTCGAAGAGCTGATTGCCGTGCCCGTTGCACTGCTGTCCACCAGCCCGGAACGCGACGACACGATTCTCGTCCGCGATCCCTTCATGGGGCGGTAACGCGTTGGAGCTGGTGCAGGGTGATTTCCGGTGGGCAGTTGAAGCGCACTGGAGCGATGCTCGTTCCGGTGCCTGTTGAGGTGTATCCCTGCATTTTGCCATATTGCCATGCACCGGCGCCAAAGCGCCGCGGCAGGCGCGCACTCAGCGTGATCGGGACTGAACCAGGCAGGCAGATCTGTCCACCATGGGTATGGCCGCTGAGCATCAGATCAAATCCGGCCTGCTCTGCTTCCCGGAACACTTCCGGCGTGTGTGACAGCAGAATCGCAAATTCGTCCTTCGGAATCTCTGCCGCGGCTTTCGGGATGTCATGTGTCCGGAAGAAATGGGCATCATCGATACCGCTGATGAAAATGCGCTCGCCCGCCCGATGAATGATCTCCATCTCGTTCAGCAGAACACGTATTCCAAGGCGTTCCAGCGCCTCAATCATTTCAATCGAATCATGATTGCCAGGCACCGCCAGAACCGGCGGTCTAAGGCTGCCAATCAGCGCCGCCAATCCGCGTTCGGCGGCTTCACAACCGCCAAATTTGGCATCGCGATAATCGCCCGTCAGAACGCAGAGGTCATAATCGCATTGCTGAATCAGTGGCAGAACTCGCGCCATCGCAGCTTCGTTGCCATTGCTATGCAAATCGCTCAGATGCAAAATCGAGAAACCGTCGAATGCCGCCGGCAATTTCCCTGAGCAAACTGTATTTCGCCGGACAACAATGGCCTCTGCGTTGCGTCGCCCGCGCGCGTACAATCCACTCAGCCACAGCACGGTGCTGATCAGATGGGGATGCGAGAACCAGTGCTCGCGGTGCAAAAATTTCAGCTTGCGCCGCGACAGCCTGGTTTGTTGGCGCGTTTCGACGGTGAGACGCCGTCGCGCCCGTTCCGGCCCGAGGCGGCTACGGAGTTTGTCGAACAGAGACTGATCGGTCACTGGTTGTTGTGAAGATGGTTGATCGGGCCGATGCCTTTGCCGAGCTGCAGTCCGCCTGCAATCGCGTCGCGCACGAATTCCCTTGCCATTTGCACCGCTGAAGTGAGCGGGAGTTCATTGGCCAATCCGGTGGCAATCGCAGATGCAAGGGCGCAACCCGTCCCATGCGTCGAGCGGTTCTGCAGACGCAGCGCGGAAAATCTGTGTACGCCCGCGTCATCCGCAAGAACGTCAGTGACTGTTTCGCCCGGAAGATGTCCGCCCTTGATGAGAACTGCGCGAACGCCGGATTCTTTCAAGTGCGAGGCCGCTGCGATCATGTCATCGATGGTCTTGATGGTTCTGCCGGTCAGCCGCTCTGCTTCCGGAACATTCGGCGTAACGACTGCCGCTACCGGAATCAGGAATCGCTCAAGCGCGGCAATGCCGTCGTCATCGAGAAGCGCCGTGCCGCCCTTCGCCGTCAGGACCGGATCGACCACAATGGGAATTGTGTGGCCCTGCAGCGACTCAGCCACTGCCCTGACCACCTCGGCCGAAACCAGCATTCCGGTTTTGATGGCATCGGCGCCGATATCCTCAAGCACGGCGCGGATTTGCGTGGACACGATCTGCGGCGGGATGGGATGGGTGGCAGTGACACCCATCGTGTTTTGCACCGTGACCGCCGTAATGGCTGCCGCAGCATAGGCGCCCAGCGCGGAAACCGTTTTGATGTCCCCCTGAATTCCCGCGCCGCCACCACAATCCGAACCGGCAATGATGAGGACGCGCGGTGGGCGCTGTACGTCAGGCGGTCGCGGCACGGATGATATCGGCGATGTCGCGCACAACCTGCCGCACAAGTTTTTCGTCTTCGCCTTCGCCCATGATGCGGATCACCGGTTCCGTGCCGGACTTGCGAACCAGAATTCTGCCGCTGCCATTGAGTCTGGATTCGCAATCGCGGATGAGCGAGGTCACGGCGGAATCGCTCAACGGCTCACCACGGCTGAACCGGACGTTTTCCAGGAACTGTGGCGCCGGTTCGAATAGATGCGCCGCTTCGCTCGCCGGCCGCCGTTCCTCCGCCAGAACCGCGAGCACCTGCAGGGCTGCGATCAGACCGTCCCCGGTGGTGATGAAGTCGCTGAAAATGATGTGCCCGGACTGTTCTCCGCCCACATTGAAGCCGCCGCCGCGCATATGTTCGATGACGTAGCGGTCTGCCACCGGCGCACGGATCAGTTTCAGATTGAGCCCGCCAAGCAAACGCTCCAGTCCCATGTTCGACATCACTGTGCCGACAATGCCGCCGCCATGCAGGCGGCCAGTTCTTGCCCAGGAGCTGGCGATCAGGGCAAGAATCTGATCACCATCGATGATGTGGCCTTTTTCATCGCACATCGCGACGCGATCGGCGTCGCCATCCAGCGCAATCCCGAAAGCCGCGCGGGTTTCGTGGACCTTCGCGATCATGGC
>JANWHR010000025.1 GCA_025450355.1 Micropepsaceae bacterium | reverse complement strand
CTGCGCTTTGGCGAAGCTTGCCAGAGCGGTTGTGTAGGAGGTGCTCAGGTTCTGAACATCCGCCACCAGGGCGTTCTCCGCCCCATTGGCAACGAAGCCGTTGGCCTCACGGAATTCGTCGAGTCTGGCCTGTGCCGCCATCGTCGCGGTGTGCAGATCGTCTGCCTGTTTCTTCAGGCCGTCATTTTCTGCCGAGACCTGCTGCTGGTATGCCCGTGTGGCGCGGTCCTGCCAGGATGCGGTCACCGCATTCAAAAGCCGCACCAGAAAACCGGGTTCTGGTCCTTTTGCCGATAGTTCCACGACCTGTGTCTGTTCGAGCGGCCGGGCGCGCAGCAGGCGTTGCGCCGCACCGGCGGGATCAGGGCCGAGATCGTGAAGACCGCCCGTTTCACGCAGGCGCACAAGCGCGTCCTTAAGAATAGCCTGGGAGGTCAGCACCTGCACTTCGGTGAGGAAAGCAATGGTTCGATCCTGCGGATTTGCCGCGTTCGCATCCGTCAGCGTGGCTGCAGGGGAAATTCTGAGTTGCGATACCGCGATGTATTCGGGCGGGCGGGTATAGAGCCAGGCGAAAACTGCGGCTGCACCGATGCACAGGCCGATGAGGAAAAAAAACCCCCGCCGCCAGGGGTGATATGCGGCCAACTCAATGGAATCGGGCGGCATGGCGACCATTTCCCGTGCCCTTCAGCCATACGCTTGCGTGGCCAGTCTGGACAGCCCTGCCGTGTGCAACAAGACGGTTCGCGGCCGGTCCACAAGTTTCTGTTTGGGGCATCGCCCGTCCGGCTGCGGCGGCGAAACCGTGGTAGGCTGGCGCGCTTCCGGTGAGGTCGTGAGGATGAACGCGCATCAGTTCGAATTCAGGTCGATTGAAGGAAAGCCGCTGAAGCTGAAGGACTTCGAGGGGCATCCGCTGCTGGTGGTCAATACCGCGTCCGAATGCGGGTTCACGCCGCAGTATGCCGGGCTGGAGGCGTTGTGGCGAAAATACCGGGATCGCGGCCTTGTCGTGCTCGGAGTGCCGTCGAATGACTTCGGACGGCAGGAGCCCGGCACGGAAGCGGAGATCCGGAATTTCTGCACGACGCGCTATGGCGTCACCTTTCCGATGACCGGGAAATATGAGGTCTCGGGGAAGGGGGCGCATCCGCTCTATCACTGGATCGTCGCACAGGCGGGCGAAGCGGCGGCGCCGCGCTGGACTTTCCACAAATATCTGATCGACGGGAAGGGCGATCTCGCCGGCGTGTATCCGTCAAAAGTCAAGCCGGACGATGCGAAACTGGTTCAGGCGATCGAGGAGCAGTTAAGCAGCTCCCACAGCGGGACTTAAGATGCGGATGGATTTCCCCCACCCGCACTTTGCGAATTGCAAAGTGCGTGCCTCCCCACACGGGGGAGGCGGAATTCGAGTACGTGTGCCAGTCAGATTGCCACGGTTGATAGGCTTTCTGGTTGTCGCAGTCATCGGCTTTTCAATACCGGTGGGGGCGGTGACGGGGCCGGCGCCGGTATTCAAGCAGATTGCCGATGGGGTTTACGCCTATATCGGCAAGCGTAATGACGCCAACGCTCTGGTTATCGTCACCTCCCAGGGCGTGGTTCTCGCCGATACCGGGAACAACAATTCGGATTCGCGGGCGATCCTGAAGGACATCCAGTCGGTCACCAATCAGCCCGTCCGCTACATCATCATCACCCAGAATCACGGCGACCACATCGGTGGTACGCCGCTGTTTTCGCCGCCGGCCCAAGTGATCCTGCAGGAGCGTGCGGCGAAGAACTGGGCGGGCTGGTCGCAGTATCAGATCAATTCCTGGCGCAAGCGCTTTGCCGAACGCGCCGGAGCGCTGAAAGACGTCAATCCGCTGGACACGGTCATCAGTTTCGCGTCCCACATGACGCTGCATCTCGGCGGGCGCGAGATTGACCTGATTTATGTGGATGACAAATACAATCCGGGCGACGTTGCGGTGTGGCTGCCGAAGGAGGGCGTGTTGCATGCGTCCTTCGCCGGCTACCGCGAACGGCATCCGGACATCCGTCCGGACTACAGCCATGGCACGACCGAAGGGATGCTGAAACAGCTCGATGCCTATATTGCGCTGAAACCCCGGATCATGATTCCGGCGCACGGGCCGCTGGGCGGTGTGCGCGATCTCTCGGTCATGATCGATTATCTTTTGCTCGCGCGCCACAAGGTCCAGGACATGATGGATCGCCACATGGCGCTGCCGGAAATCGAAAAGACTTTCGACATGCACGAATACCGCGACTGGGAACGCACCGAGCACCTGTCCTGGACTGCGGACACGATCTATCGCGAATTGAACGGCGAAGGACCGCTGGTGATCAAAAGCGAGCGCAAACAGGTCAGCGGTACGGTTGCCAGCGCGATGGACGATGGGCGGTTTGTGACGCTGAAGGGCGATGATGGAACAGAGGTGCACTTAAGGATTGGCGCCGATACGGATGTGGATGGCATCGCGGACCGCACGCTGGTGAAACCGGGAATGCGGTTGAACGCGATCTATGACGTCCCCGAAAACGTAAACCCCGCGCTGGGATATGATGCGGTGCAGGTGACCATTCAGTAAAACACTGTCATCCCGGCCAAGCACCGCAGGTGCGCAGGGGCGGGACCCACGTCGCCGCCTGATGCAGGTTTGGGAGTGGGTCCCGCATCTGCGCGGCTGCGCCGCTTCGTGCGGGATGACATGTTATTTGTGAGTTTTGAGGTGCTGGATTTGCATGTTGGCGAGGAAGGGGATGAGGGGATGTGCGCCCATTTTCACCATCGCCGGAACATCCATTTCCATCAGCGCACGGCGTTGTGGTTCCGAGAGATTGAAGCGCGCGGCAAAGCTGCCTGCATCTGCCATCCAGGCAGTGCGCGCTGATTCTTGATGGGCAAGTGCGTGCAGCGCGCTGGTGAGTTCGACCAGTTCCGGCGCGATGGCAGGGTAGTGGGCGGGCGTTTCGGCGGCCGGCGGCGAGAAGAAGCCCACCGAAGCGTAATTGTGATGCCAGGAGGGATCGAGCTGCACGATGTCGGGCTTGCGTTCGCCGAGCGCGCCTGCGGCGCAGGCCCAGCAGCGCAATTCGATGTTGCCCTTGTCGTCGAGTTCGCTTTCAGCGATCCCGGCGAGCGCCTTCAGATTGCCCGCGGCGATCCGTTCGAGGAGGGCCTTGTCCCAGGCGAGCTCCGGATTGGCGTAACGATTGGTACCCGGAAAATGTGACATGCCGCCGGAGGCCAGCACCACGGCGCGCAGGCCCAGGATGGCGACGGCCCGCGCAATCGCCTGTCCGAACGCATAACAGCGCGCGATCGGGGGCTGTGGCGGCAGATAGGCGTTGACGTAAACGGGCAGCACGGGATCGGAATGTTTGAGATGGGTGAGCGGAATTCCCATGGCGTAATCGATTTTCGCCGTGCTGGTGAACGCGGGGTCGAAACCCTGTTCGTACAACAGCCGGACCAGGTTCAGGCCAGTCTCACCGGGCACGCGGAAATGGAATTTGCGCCCGGCAAACTCGCCCGATGCTTCGGCGCCCGTGTGGATGGTGAATGGCGGCGCGGTGTTGTGGAAAAACTGTTCGGCGTGATCGTTGGAGAACAGAATCCAGAGATCGGGTTTAAGCGCCTTCAGACCGCCGCCGATTTCGGCGGCGATGGCGCGCACGCGCGCAACCGTGGCTTTGTCTTCGGTCTCCGGCATGGTGAAGAATTGCGGGGCATGCGGGAGAAATGCGCCGCCAAGGATGGGTGTGGTCATGGGTTTGGATTCCGCGAGGAGTCATTCGCGCCGCAGACGCGGCGCGGCTGGGTGGCCGGGTCGAGCCCGGCCATGACAGAGTTTGTTGTCATATCGGGACGGCGATGGCTTCGAAGGCGGAGTCGCAATTGATGAGATCGACACGCTTGCGGACAATTTTGAAACTCCCGCCCTCGCGCCGCAACCGGTGCTGCTGCCGTCCGGCGAAAATGCGCTGTTTGTCATTGCGATATTCCACCATGATGACGGTCGAGGAAACCAGATATTCGGGTGGCTCCCCCTCCACCGCTTCGCGGTCCGCGAGCGACGCGCCCGCGTCGCCGCGTTCCAAACAGATGTCGCGCAAAGCGCGACAGGCCCCTGCAAGCGGGGGAGATTCGATGACGATGTTGGCGATGAGGTGGGCGGTGCGTGACGGCGGGGTCTGGACGTGAATGCGCGGATGCTGCAGTCGCGCGATCCGGGTCTTCATCAGTTCGCGGTCGTCGTAGAACAATGACGCCTGATCGAACGGGCTTTCCTGTTCGGGAACGGCGGGAATCCAATAGGAACCGTCTTCGGTAAAGAGTTCCATCCAGTCGCGAAAGCGGCGGTCGTCCAACAGGCGGGCTTCGTGGAAGAGAAACGCCTCAAATTCACGCGGGTCCATCACGCGGCCTGCTGCATGTAATCGAGCCAGGCGCGATATTGCGCGCGGACGACCATTTCATGCGTTGCGAGTTCGCGCGTCGCATTGAGTTCCCGGTCGGGTTCTTCCTCGCCGAGGCCGCGCGAAATGTCCACCCAGTCCGCCGCCTGACTGCGCAGACCGTTTTGCACGCGCACGAAAGATTCCAGATCGTCGGTCTGGACGAAGGATGCCGCCGAGTGGGTGACGTTCAGCAGGCGGATATTGCCAAAATTCATGGCCGGCGGCGCCCCGACGAGCCGAACCGGGAAAACCGTCACTTCCGTGCGATCGACCGCAACCGGATTGATCACCCGCACATGGATGTTGAGTCCCATGATGGAAGCATTGGGGTAGATCAGTGAGTTGTGCAGCCGCGGTGTAAGAATCTGCTGCGCGCGTTCGGCGCCGAGTTTTTCGGCGAGCACCCGGCGGTATTCGTCGAATGCGGGGCTGGAACGCTTCGCATCGTCGAGCTGCGTGTTGCTGGTCCAGCCGTGGCCATTGCCGGTGATGTAGCTGCGGCGCTGTTTCCAGGGTGCCGCGGTGCGGCTTTTGTCTGCGTCCACCACCGCGGCGCCGTGGCGGTCGCCTTCGCGACGGGCGAATTGCTCGCCCTTTTCATTCACCGTCGAAGCATGGCTGAACGGGACATGATAGGAGTCCAGCACATTTTCGACCTGCAGCTTCCAGTTTCCCTCGAACACGTAACGATGGCGTCCGGCATCCAGCGCGAGTTCGCCATCGGGCGCGCGATCCACCAGATCGTCGATATTGGCCTTCATGGGGCCGATGTGGTCCTCGAAGCTGAGACCGGTTTTGGCCAGACTGGCGAAGACGAAACCGCGATAAATTCCAACCCGCGGCACGGGCGTGAGGGCAAAATCGCGAGTGTCAAAGCTGCGCGCGCAACCTTCGGGGACAGGCACGTTCAACAGCGTGCCGTCGGAATCGTAGGTCCAGCCGTGATAGCAGCAGGTCAGGCGCGGGGCATGGCCTGAGCGGAGGGGCGCGATTTTCGCGCCACGATGCGCGCAGCGGTTGAACAGCACATGGATGGCGCCGTCGCTGTGCCGGATCATGATCACCGGCTGGCGCGCAAGCTCGGTGGTGATGTAGTCGCCCGGCTTTGCCAGCTGGCTGGAATGGCCGGCGAACAGCCAGGCCCGGCCAAAGATGCGCTCCATCTCCAACTCGAAAATGTCCGGATCGGTATAGACGCGGCGATGAACGCGGCCCGGCTGAATCAGCGCCGCGATGGAAGATGAGCTGCGGTCGAGCATCGTTGGCATCCGGATGGCTGTGGCCGGTTATTTCAAAAAGCGCCGCGGCCGGCAATGGCGGCGTGAATTGACGCGGGACAGGGATTCGAGTGTCATGCAAAAAGAGTCAATTCGCGGCGCGGATGACAGGGTGGGGCGGTGACGGCGGTAGAAGCGGTTCATGGCGTAGGTTCTTCGGGGCTCGGAAATCTGCGGCGGACGGCCGGGATCGCGCTCGGCCCCGCTGCGGCTGTGGCGATCTGGTTTGCGCCGATCTCACCCGATCCGGCCATCGCGCATGCGCTCGCGATCACCGTGTTCAGGGTGGTGTACTGGGTTTTTGAACCGATCGATCACGGCGTCACCGGATTGATCGGATGTTATCTGTTCTGGGCGCTGGGCGTCACGAAATTCGAAACCGCGTTTTCGGGCTTTGCCAACAACACGCCGTGGTTTTTGTTTGGCGCGGTGCTGATGGGCGAAGCGGCGTCGAAATCGGGATTGGCCGCGCGCATTGGCCGCATCGGAATGGCGGTCGGGGGCGCCTCCTACGGCGGCTTGCTGCTTTCCGTCATTCTGCTGGTGCTGTTCCTGAATTTTCTGGTGCCGTCCGGAATGGCGCAGCTGGCGATTCTCGCTCCCATGGTGATGGGTGTGGTGAAAGCGTTCGGCGTGGACAAGGGCAGCCGCATCGGTCGCGGACTGTTTGTGATCCTCACCTATAGCTGCGGTCTGTTCAACAAGATGATCCTTGCCGGCGGCGCGACGGTGCTCGCGCGGGGTCTGGTAGAGCGGATCACCGGTCAGGCAATTCCGTGGAGCACCTATTTCATCGCCTATCTGCCCGCGGTTCTGGTCACGGTTGCGGCATCCTGGCTGGTGGTGATGTGGCTGTATCCGCCGGAGCGGCGGCGGATCGTTCAGGATGCTGCTGTGGACAGGGCGGCGGCGCGGCTGCCCTGGAGTGTTGCGGAAAAGAAAACTGCGATCGTGCTCGCGCTGGCGATCGCCCTATGGGCGACGGATTTCGCCCATCACATCGATCCCGCGGTCATCGCGCTGGGGGCCGGGCTTGCGGTGGTGCTGCCCGGCATTGGCGTGTTGACGACAAAGGACATCCGCAGCGTCAATTTTCTGCTGACGGTGTTCCTGGGCGCGGCACTCAGCATGGGCACAGTGCTGATCCAGACGAAGGCGCTGAATCTGCTGACCGGCAGTATGGTGGCGTGGATGACGCCCTTTCTCGGGGGAGCGCTGCTGGGGCCAAGCGTGCTCTACTGGGCCGGATTTTTCTATCACTTCCTGCTGGGCAGCGAGCTGTCGATGCTGAGCACGTCACTGCCGGTGATGATCGCCTTTGCCCGCACGCATGGCCTCAATCCGGAGGCGCTGGCGATGGTGCTCGCCTTTTCATCCGGCGGGAAACTGTTCGTGTACCAATCGTCCGTTCTGGTGCAGGGCCTGTCCTATGGTTATTTCGACAGCCGTGACATGCTGAAGATCGGACTGGTTCTAAGCGTGGTGGAGGGTTTGGTGCTGTTCGTGCTGGCGCCGCTGTATTGGCCTTTGGTGGGCGTCAGCTGGACGGCGGGCTAGGTGCCCGGACCTCAGAAATCGGGGTGCGGGCCTCGGGGACGTTTGTCTCGCCGTTGCGGGCGGTAAAGTCGCGCGTATTCTCGGCGCAGACCGTCTCCGGCCACCCGCCAGCGGCTTTGCGATAGGTAACCGGATTGGTGTAATCACCGGCCAGCGCGTCTACCCTATGCGTGCGGCTGACGACCGGGCCGGGACCCTTGTCCGGCGATTCAAAAGTCACCGAATCGCGGCCCCACACGCCGGAAAAATCAGGGATCGGAGTTTGTGCGGCCGCGCGGAACGGCAGCACCGTGACGGCGCAGCAGAACAGGCTCAGAAATTTCCGAAGCTGAACGGGCCTGTGGTCTGGTCGCATTGGTTTGAGAACTGGTTTTGTCCCGGGCGCAGCACGGATGGCGCGGTGTTTGGGCCAGCCGTCGCGGCAATGCGTAACAGCTTTGGTTGCGGAAGGGCAGCCTGTTGGGTAGCAGGTTGGTTGGCGGAAATCTCCAGCACCAGCTTGCGGCGCATGCCCGCGGCGTAATCGCGATAATCGCGGACCACAACCACAAACGAACCGCGGCCGCCCGCGATGCAGGCGGCATAATATTTGTCGAGGTCCGGGAAATAGCCATTGGCTTTCTCGTCCATCACCGGAAGG
This sequence comes from Micropepsaceae bacterium, assembly GCA_025450355.1. Classification (GTDB taxonomy): domain Bacteria; phylum Pseudomonadota; class Alphaproteobacteria; order Micropepsales; family Micropepsaceae; genus CAIYRG01. The sequence goes on along the minus strand of JANWHR010000025.1, from coordinate 4,661 downwards.
CCGTTGATAACAATTCCGTTCGCGATGGTGCGGTCGTGCACCGGCTGCATGTGATCGCCCCAATTGTTCGGCCCATCGCCGGAAACATCGATCACCTTGCGGCTGGACGTGATGTCCTTGTCGCTGCCTTCGAGGATCAGCGATCCCATTTGCAGGGCGCTGCTGATGGATGTGCGGTGCCCGACGGTGCGCGGGATTTTGCGGACCAGACCGGCAAATTCCAGCGCACTCTGGCGATCGCGGATGATGTGCCAGTCGGCAACAATCCGGTTCCAGGGATTGCTTGAAAAATCGATCATTGCCACCGCGATGCGGCCGAGCGACCCGTTCTGAATGGCCCGGATCACTTCGGGATCGGCGAAGGCATCGGCGGTTCCTTCACGTTCCAGCTGCAACTCGTCATTGTCGATGCTGCCCGACACATCCATGGCGAGCACAAGCTTCAGGTCCACCTGCTGCTGGGCGGCGGCTGATGACGCGGGCTGCGGAAGCAAAGCGAGGCCGAACAGCAGCGCGGTGAGCGACGGGCGGAACATCGGAAACCTCTGCGGGAAGTGTGCAGCCAAGGCTACAACGGATCGAAACCGGTGTCTGCGGGCAGTGCCGGGACCGTCGCTTCGCGGGCCCCCCTCGTCTCGCGCGTCGCGCAATCCACTCCCCCCGTAAAAACGGGGAGAGAAAGCGGCCGGGGACGGCCGCGGTACAAGGAAGGGTTACTTGCCTTCGGTGTAGCGTTTCCTGCCGGATTCGAGTTCCCGCTGAATGGCCGCACGCTGCTGTTCGATCTCGCGCGCCTGACGCTCGAGCGCCTGTTCGGTTTTCCCCCGGTTGGGATTACGCCGGCTACCAGAATCCTGTGGCGCGTCACCCATGGCCATCTCCACCGTGCTTATTGAAAGGCAACGTGCGAATCCGGCGCTCGCATCCGTTCGGTGGAGGAGTTGTTCCCGAGTGTCGCCTGGGCGACAGGCCTGGTTCCCTCAGGTTACGTCCATTGGTGCGGGAACCAATTCCCTGTCCGGGGATTATGGCTATTCGACGCGGGGGTTCGCCGAACATGCCGGACAAGGAAACAGCGCAACAGCGGCGGGAACGCTATTTGCAGCATGCACGCGAGGCCGATGAACTCGCGGGGCACAGCCGCGACCCGCAGATTGCGGCGTCGTTCCGCAGCATCGCCCGCTCCTGGGAACGGCTGGCCCGGGAATTGCGGGAGAAGTGATCAGGGTCGAACCAGCGCGGCACTGAGCCGGGCGAACGCGGGATTGCTTTCCCCAAATACATATTCGACCCGTTCCACCGCAATGTGACCCTTGATGCCACGCGCCCGAAGAAGCGCCATGGCGGCTGGCATCTGATCGCGCGGGCAGAGCAGAGAATACATTCCATCGGCATGCCCCAGCAGCGGGATACCGGCTGCCGACAATTCAGCCAGGACGCCATCGGCCGTTGCTGGCAGCGCTGCCCGCAAGGCGTAGGAGTTCCGCGCCAGTTCGCGCGCAGCGATCCGGGCACAGATGCGTCCGGCCGACTGTAACGCCTCCGCGCTCCAGTCGGCTTTCAGCGCGGCGGCAAGCTGCGCCTGACTCTTGAGGATTACCCCATCATCGAGCACTTTGAGTTCGTTGGCGGCGAGCGTTGCACCCGTGGTGGTGATATCCACAATGGCTTCGGCCACACCCGCCGCGGGCGCGCCTTCAGTCGCGCCGAGACTTTCGACGATCCGGTAATCGGAAACTCCGTGCACGGCAAAGAAACTGCGCGTCAGCGAAAGATATTTGGTTGCGACGCGAAGGCGGCGCCGGTGGCGGGCGTGGAACGCGGTGCAAACATCGTCCAGGTCCGCCATGGTGGAAACGTCGATCCAGGCGCGCGGCACGGCCACGACGACATCGGCAAAACCGAACCCGAGCGGCTGAAGCAACATGACCGAACTGTCCGCGTCCGGCATCGTGTCACGGATCAGGTCCTCCCCGGTGATTCCAAAGTGGATGTCACCTGTGGCGAGCGCGGCGGCGATTTCGGCAGAAGACATCAGCTTCACATCGACACCGCTTTCGCCCGACAGCGCGGCCCGGTATTCCCGCGCCCCGGCTTGCAGGGTGAGGCCGGCGTCGTCCAGCCAGGCTGCGACCTGTTCCTGCAACCGGCCTTTGGAAGGAAGCGCAAAGCGCAAGGCGCCGCCCACTGTCATGCGCGCTCCCCCTTCTCGAAGCCGCATGCAGCCAGCAGGCGTTCGTCCCGGATGGCGCAGCCGACCGCGGGGATGTCGCCGGATGCGCCCAGCAGCTTGAGCAAAGTGTCGTAACGTCCGCCGCCCGCGACCTGAAGCGGGCCATCGGCGCCGGCCGCCCGGATTTCGAAGATGAAGCCGGTATAGTCATCGAGGTTTCGGCCGAAGCGTGGTGCAAAGCCCACCTGTTCGCCAGCAAGGCCGAGTTTGGAAAGAACCGCCAGTCGTTGCGCCATCGCGTCAAGCGGACCGTCGAGCGCGATGTGGTGCTGTTTCAGCAGCCGGGCCAGATCGGCCAGGCTTTTCCCGGCAGGACCGCCAATCGAAAGTGCTGATTCAATGACCGCGAGTGATTCGGGCGCGAGGCGCAGCGACGCCGATTCAGCGGCCTGTTCCATCAGCCGGTCGATGATCTCATCGCGCGTCCGGCCCGCGAAGGTTTCGCGCGAAGACGCGCCGCCCAGAAGGCCGAGGAGTCCGGAAAGCGCCGCCCGTGCATCGGGATCTTCGGCTTTGGCGACTTTGGCGAACCAGGCTTCTGCGGCTTGCGGTTCGCTGGAACCGAGCCGCCGGAGCAGACGCTCAAAGCTTTCCGGCCGCCGGAAGTGGCGCTTCAGACGCTCGCGCAGCGGTGTGCGAATGGCAATCGCATCGATCAGGCAGGGAAACAGTGAGGCATCGCCAATCTGGACGGAGAAGTGTTCCAGGCCGGCTGCGCGCACTGCGCCGATGGCGAGCGAGAGGACTTCTGCGTCGGCCGTTTCGCGATCTGGCGCGCCGAGATATTCGACGCCGGTCTGCAGGAACTGCGCCGAGCTGTCCGGAGTGGTGCTGCGCATCCGGAACGCCGGGCCGTGGTAGGAGATGCGGGCGGGGAAATTCCCGGCACGCTCAAGATGCAGACGGCAAACCGGGATCGTCAGTTCGGGGCGCAGGCACAGCTCGCGGCCCGCGGGGTCGGTCAGAAGGAATGTCCGCCTACGGATTTCTTCACCGGAACGGTCGAGGAAGACGCCGGCCGGCTGGAGAATGGGCGGATCGACCCGCGCATAGCCGCTCCGCGCGAAGACGGACAGAACCGCTGCGGCCTGGGTTTCCAGCTGCGCGATCCGGCGGGATTCGCCGGTGAGATAGCCGCTCACGCCGGTCCCCTTTCCCCCCACCCGCATTTTGCGAAGAGCAAAATGCGTGCCCCACGAGGGGGAGGCAGAATTGAGGGGGCATGTCCGTGCAATCGGGTCATTTTGGGTCCGGGGCGGCGAGGATTTCGCGGACGCTGGCGACGAGCTGATCGCGCGCGACGGTACGCTGCGCGGGCCGGGCGCCGAGCCAGGCGTCCCGCGTTTCGGCGGTTTTCGCGAGCTCTGCACCGCGTTTGAGGTCTTTCAGCGTGATTTCGCCACGGGCGCGCTCGTCGCCTCCTTCGATCACCGCGATCGCCGCACCGCGGCGGTCGGCATATTTGAGCTGGGCTTTCATTCCGCCTTCGCCGGTATAGGCTTCGGCGCGGAAGCCCGCCGAGCGGAGCTCCCCGGCCACGCGAAAGCTTTCGGCCGCGGCGGACTTGTCAAGCACCAGCACCACGCACAGGGGCTCCGCCGCGAACGCCGTGACGCCCGCGCGCGCCCGCAACGCGGAGAGCAGACGGCTCACGCCGATGGAGATCCCGGTCGCCGGGACATCCTGTCCGGTGAAGCGCGCCACCAGCCCGTCATAGCGCCCACCGCCGCCGATGGAGCCGAAGACGACATTTTCGCCTGTCTGGTTGGTGACGGGAAATGTGAGCTGCGCCTCGAATACCGCGCCGGTATAATACTCAAGCCCGCGGACGATTCCCGTATCGATCTTCACGCGATCGGCATAGCCGCAGTCGATCACGATACGGAGGATTTGTTCCAGGTTCCGGACCGCCGATTCGCCCGATTGGCTGCCGCTGATCGCCTTTCCGATGCGGGAGAGGGTCGTCTCGGATGTGGCGCCAGGCGATGCAGCAGACGCGGCAAAATCGAGCACGCGCGCAATCTGGTCTTCGTGCAAATCTGCGCCGGCGGTGAAATCGCCGGATTCGTCCTTTCGCCCCCGGCCGAGCAGGGCGCGCACGCCTTCCGGCCCCAGCCGGTCCAGTTTGTCCAGCGCGCGCAGCACCATGCCACGGCGCTTTGGGTCCGCATCCACGCGGGTGGCTTCCAGCACACCATCGAGCAGTTGGCGGCTGTTAAGCCCGATGGCGTAGTCGCCGCGCTTTAGCCCGAGCGCTTCCAGGCAATCGGCACACATCATCAGCAGTTCGGCGTCTGCGGCGGGCGCTGCAGAACCGGCGGTGTCGGCGTCACATTGCGTGAATTCGCGAAAGCGGCCTGGTCCGGGTTTTTCGGTCCGCCAGACCGTACCGATCTGATAGCGGCGGAAGGGTTTCGGCAGGTGCTGG
>JANWHR010000024.1 GCA_025450355.1 Micropepsaceae bacterium | reverse complement strand
GAGGAGCTGGTGGCGGGGCATAATGATTGTAGCGCCCATCGCGGTCGTAATAGCCCTGATTGTCGTACTGGCTGTAATAACCGTACGGATCGGGCCGGTACTGCGCCGATGCAGACCCAATGCCAAGCGCCACGGCGCACAGGCTGATCATGCAGATTGCTTTCACCCTCATCGAGATTTCTCCTGTCAATCCTGTTCCGGGAACGGCATGCACAAAGTGATGCCGTATTCGCGTAAAAAATATCTTTCCGCCCCGCGGCTTTCTTGTGGCGGCCCTTCCTGTCCCAGCGTGACCGTTCTGTGACATTGACCCAAAATTTGCCCGCCGCTGAGGAGGCAAACGGCACACCCGTCCCATGATACCGTCGCCGCGGTCTGGCTGGCAAATTGCCTGGGCGGATGGGCGTTGCAGCGCGGTCGCAGTGGACGCTGGCGCATTTCGGCTTAAAAGCTGTCCTGCAAATTCGGCAGGGAGTAACGCTATGAAGCGGGCGCCAGTTTTCACTGTCCTTGGTTGCAGCCTGACCCTGATCGCGGCCGGCGCGCAAGCCGCTGCTGCCCCTGAAGATCCTGTGGCGGCGCTCGTCTCCCGCCTCAACCTGCAAAACTACAAGGATACGATCAAGGGGTTGACCCAGTTTGGCGACCGGCGGCAGGGCACAGCGCGCAATCGCGCGGCGATCGACTGGATCGAAGCCCGGCTCAAAGGCTATGGCTGCCCGACCGAGCGTCTGAAATATGATTATCCAGAACCGGGGCGCACCAGTAGTGCACCGCATATTGAAGTCGGAACGCCGGCGAATGGCAGCGAGCCCGAACGGACGGTCGGCGGCGGGCGTGGACGCTATCACCGCAATCCGACCTGGCTTAACGGCGATCCCATGCGCCAGCCCGACCCCAAATTGCGCGCGCTGGACCGCGAGCCTGCGACCCCCGGCCCGCGCGAGGAAGTGTTCTGTACAAAGATCGGCAGAACCCATCCGGAGGAAATGTACATCATCTCTGCCCACATGGACGGACACGGCTGGGGGGAAGCGGCCAATGACGACGGTTCGGGAACGGCGCTGGTGATGGAACTGGCGCGCATCCTGAACAACCCGGATGTCGTCACCGACCGGTCGATCCGCTTTGCGCTGTGGAACAACGAAGAGACGGGACATCAGGGGTCGCGGGCCTATGTCGCGCAGCGCCGCGACCTTCAGGGCAAAGAATTTCCCGCAGGTTCCGGCCGCTATCCCGAACCGAAATGGCTCGGGATGATTCAACACGACATGATGCTGTTCGACCATGGCGCGCCGCGCGCCGACGGAAGCATCAGCCCGGTGCAGCGTCCGGAAGCCGACGTCAACATCGAATTCCAGGGAAAAGCGAAGTTCGCGGCAGACGCCAATGCGCTGGCCTGGACGATCGAAGGGGCAAACGAAAAATACGCCAGTGACTATCCCGCGGTCATCGGAAATCACATGACCAATACCGATTCCGTCGATTTCGAGGACGTGGTGGCATCGGTTTCGCTGCGCGAAAACGAACGCGGCACTCAGATCGGCAGCGGCTGGGACCCGAACTGGCATCAGCCGACGGATGTGTACGCGACCTATTCCGACAAGGACTTCCTGCTGGGCCTGAACGCGGCGCAAACCACGCTGGGTGCTGTCGCGCAACTTGCGGGGACCAGCATCGTCGGGCACTGATGACTCGCGCAGTGCTCGAAGAAGCTGAGGCAACTGACCTATAACTGCAACGCTTTCGCGGCGTAATGCCACAGACCCGCGTTTTCCGCCCGTTCACCGGCCAAATCAGATTGATCGCCGGCCTCCGTTCCGGCAATTCTCCGCCCCTTCGCGATCGGCAGCGATGATTCCCCGGGGGATTCGGAACAACGCTGCGTCGCCTGGTCAGATGCGCGACACATTGCGCCGCCGGAAAGGGGGAAACTACAGCGCCGGATTTGAAATCGCGCCACAGCTCGATTTCCTGCGCGGTCTCGACCTGCAGGCGACCTGGTACAGCGTGAAAATCAACAATCCGCTCGCAGGCGGCGCAGCGGTTAACAACCAGGTTGTAGCCGATCCGACAAAGCGCTTTCGGTTCATCCTGCATCGTGAAGAACTGGTAGGCCGTTCCATTTGCCTGTCCGGCTCTGTATTCTGTAAGAACATTGCAATTGCCCGGCGCCATGCCGTCCGGCAACGGAGGAGACGATGATGGTCAGCAGCTATGCTTTACCCGGTGCGGCACTTGCCATGGCCATGGCCATGGCCGTCGCGGCGCCATCGGCTTCGGCGCACCATTCCTACGCCATGTTCGCGGTTGACAAGAAGGTTTCCGTCGAGGGGACGGTGAAGCAGTTCATGTGGACCAATCCACACAGCTGGATCCGCCTCGAGGTGACGGACCCGAACGGCAAGCCGCAGGAATGGGCAGTCGAAATGGGTTCGCTGACCATCCTTGTTGGCCTCGGCTGGAATCCAAAGACCCTGCAGCCCGGCGATAAAATCCGGATGACGGTACATCCGATGAAAAGCGGCCTTCCGGGGGGTGATTTTGTGACGCTCGACAGCGGTGGGCACAATGCGGTCAAGAACGATGGCGGCTCCCAGGAGCGGCAGAAGGAACGCGCTGCGCATCGTGCGACGGCCGGGAACACTTGATGTTCATAACTTTTGGCGCCATCGGTTCGGCGGCTTTCCGGGTCTGATGCTTCGATGAAATACCAAAGCGTTCGAGTTTTCCTCGCTGCCGCGGCGGCTGTCTGTCTGCTCGCCGCGGTGCAGAGTTCTGCGAATGCCGCAGCTCCACCGCCCGATATCAGTGGTGTGTATTGGACGGCCACATACAATCCACGGCTCGACCCGGTTACGGGCGGCGATCCGCCGTACAAGCCCGAGGCGATGGCCCAATACAAAAAGAACATGGCCGATCTCGCCGCCGGAAAGCTGGACGACCGGTCGCGCAGCTATTGTCTTCCCGATGGCATTCCGCGCGCGCTGGAAGATCCCTATCCGTTCGAAATCGTCCAGGCACAAAATCGCGGTGAGATTTATCTCCTGTACGAGATCAATCACATGATCCGCCGTGTGGACATGCAAAAACCCCTGCCCCCCGACAAGGACCTTCAGGTCCTGCCCTATTATGCCGGGCATTCCGCGGGGCACTGGCAAGGCAACACCCTGGTGATCGAGACGGCGGGCTACAACGACTCGACTTTCCTCGACAATTCCGGAGCACCGCACAGCGACCAGTTGCGCACAACCGAACGCATCCGCAAGGTAGATGCCAAGACCCTGGAAGACGTGGTTACCATTCACGATCCCGTCGTATTCACCAAAGACTGGACGGCCCGTCTGGTTTACCAGGCGCGACCCGATCTTCGAATCATGGATTGGAATTGCGGTGAAAAGCACCGTGACCTTTCGGCGGTCACAGGCGTGCACCCCCAATAGGTGAAAGCATCATGGTCAGGCGTGTTGTCGAATTGATCCTTGCCACCGCCCTGCTTGCGGCGCCGGCGCTGCCGGTCAGCGGGGCGCCGGCCGCGGGGGCCCAGAACAATGGCATTCCGGACTTCAGTTCCGGCCGGAAGATGTGGGTGCTCGCGGGTGGGCCGACGTACCAGCCGGTGCCAGGCGACAAGGGTCCCGCGCCCATAGCCGGTACGAACAAGTACCGGCCCAAAATCGTGGACCCGGTCGCCGTGACCGACAATCCGTTGCTCCTGCCCTGGGCGAAGAAGGTGATGGATGACGCCAACCGCAAGGTGATCGGTGGCGAAATCGGCTTCAATGCGCCATCGCGCTGCTTCCCTGGCGGCGTCCCGGGCATCCTGCTGTTTCCCGGCGAGCCAATGCAGATCGTGCAGACGCCAAAAGAAGTTCTGCTGATGTGGAAGCGGGATGCGCAGATCCAGCGGGTTTACCTGGACGTGCCGCACAGCAAAAATCCACCCTATTCCTGGTACGGAGAATCGGTCGGCCATTATGAGAATGGCGATACGCTGGTCGTGGATACCATCGCACTGGACGACAAGGGGCCGCTCGACCGCTACCGCACGCCGCACACAAAGCAGTTGCATGTGATCGAGCGCTTCAGGCTGACCAACGGCGGCAAGGGTTTCCAGGTCCTGGTCCATGTCGAGGATCCGGGCACATTCACCGCCGCGTGGAACGGCCTCGTGCGGTTCGAACAGGGGTACGAATATCGCAATAACCATTGGGAAGAGGACATCTGCGCCGAGGAGGGCGATGGCCTTATCCCGGTGCCCGGCGCAGTCCCTGTTCCCCGCGCCACCAAACGCGACTTCTAGACCGGCTTTGGCCACGCAAAACATGCCGCCGCACGGCAATGAGTGCGACGCGGCTGCGGTCTTCAGGAGACTTGCATGACACGGATACGCGTTGCCGCCGGTGGAATTGGCTTTAATTTTCTCCCCGTCTATGTGGCCGAACGCCAGGGCCTGTTCGCGAAGAATGGCATTGAGGTCGAGACCACATTGCTCCCGACCGTGGACAGGGCGACGGCCGCAGTAAGGGAAGGCGCTCGCGATGTTGCAATCACACCGCCAGAGGGCGCCATCCGCGACGCGGTTGGCGGCGGGAATTTGCGGGTCATCGCCGCGAACGTGAATCGCCTGCCGCTTTCGCTGATTGCCCATCCGCGGTTTGAGCGCATCGAGGATTTGAAGGGCGCCGTGCTTGGCACCTCATCGCTGACGGAAGGGACCGCGCTTTACACGATGGAAGTGCTGCGCCGGCACGGATTGAATTACCCTGGCGATTACACGTTCGACGTCGTGGGACTGCATCCCGCGCGGTGGAAGGCACTGCAGGAGGGAACGATCGATGCCGCGGTGCAACTCATCCCGCTGAACTTCATTGCCGAGGATGCAGGATTCCGAAATCTCGGAGAGGTGACGGATTACATTCCCGAAATCGCGTTCACGACGATTATTGTGGACAACCGCTGGGCCGGGAAGAACCGCGCGGCCGTCGTGGCATTCCTGCGCGGCCTGATCGAGGCGACTGCCTGGATGGACAATGGCGCGAACGATGCATCCTTGCTGTCCTTGATGGCCGAAGTGATCCATGCAGACGGAAAATACGGACGTCAGTCGCTCGATTACATGCGGGAGAAGCGGGTCTTTCCGCCCGATCTCTCCATCCCCAAACGCGCCTTCGCGAAAACCGTAGAGCTGATGCAGAAGGCAGGCTTTCCGGCCGAAGATGCGGCTCGCGCGACCGCGGTACTGGATGATTCGTACCGGCAGGAAGCCGCGGGCGGCACGGGCTGACAGAATCCGGCCAGTTCTGGCTGAACCTAAACGGTTGTTCTGCGTATTCGTTGCCGCGGTTCCTGTGTGCAACGCCGGGCGGGAGCCATGTGAGGACCGTCGCTTATGGCGTTCTTGGCAACCAATGGAGGAGCACAATGCACAGAATGAATTTTGTTGCCCCAGCGTTCCTGGCCCTGGCGGTCAGCGGTTATGCCTTCGCGCAGGCCACACCGGCCAATGTCATGGTGAAGAACGGCGTGCTTGAAGATGCCAAAGGCATGACGCTCTACACATTTGCGAACGATAAAACGCCGGACAAATCCGCCTGCAACGGCAATTGTGCAAATGTGTGGCCGCCGTTGAGGCCCGCCGAGGGTGCCCGGCCCACGGGAGACTGGACGATCATCACGCGTGACGACGGTTCCAAACAGTGGGCTTACAAAGGCAAACCCGTCTATTTGTTCCGGATGGATACGAAAGCCGGAGAAACCGCGGGAGAGGGCCGCGGCAACGGCGCCTGGCAGGTGGCGAAGGCCTGAAGCGCTGACCGGACGCCCCTTGCGGGAGTGCTTGCCATGACGCACGCGCTCCCGCGCGTCCGGGTCAGTTCATTCCGGCGGCCTTCCGCGCCCGCGTGATCAGGCCGGGCGGCAGTTGGCCCTGCTGAAGGATTGCTGCCTGCAGGGCTTCACCGGACAGCGGACTGATTTCAAGGCGCGCTCTTTTGACGTCCGCGAGAAAGCTTTCGTCCTGCATGGTCGCCATAAATCCCCGCCGCAGTTCGGCCACGCCTTCGGGTGACGTGCCGGGAGGCGCGACAACCGAACGTCCGATCACGGACGGTGACGAGAACAGCTCCAGAAGCTTTCGCTGATTGTCATTCTGCGCCAGATCAATCATCCGCGGCACCTGCGGCAAATCCGGTTCCTTCTCCAGCCCCGTCTGCAGCAGGAGATTGATCTTGTGGCCGCGAATCAGTGGCTCCCCGAGAATTCGCAGGATCGGCCATTCCATGCTGAGCGCGTCCACCTCCCCGCGCTGCACGGCAAGCATGCTGTCTCCCGTTCCCTGATATCCCTCAATCAGCCTGAATTTCATTCCAAGCGTGTTCTTCAACACGGTCCAGTTCAGGCGCGAAGCGGTTCCCGACGCGGACACAATCAGTTCACGCGTGAACACATCCTGGATTTTTTGGACTGCGGCCTCGCGCCGCGCAAACAGAACCGCGCTGTTCCGCAGCACGCGCCCGACCCAGTAAAACTTCGTGGCGTCGGCCTTGAGATCGGGCGTGCCGAGAATCTGGTACAGATAGATCGCCTGGTCCAGCATT
>JANWHR010000023.1 GCA_025450355.1 Micropepsaceae bacterium | reverse complement strand
GATATGTCCGAACTGCTGAATCGCCGCCAGCCCACCGATGTTCACGCCGTCCTCGATGATGACATGCCCCCCGAGCGCAACGCCGTTCGCGAAAGTGACGCCGTCGCCAATGTGGCAGTCATGGGCGATATGGCTATAGGCCATGAAATAGCCCCGGTTACCGACTCGCGTAACCCCTCCGCCCCTGATTGATCCCGCGTTGATCGTCACGTTCTCCCGAATCACATTATCCGCGCCGATGATGAGCCGGGCATCCGTTCCCGGATCGCCCCGGAATTGTGGCGGACCGCCGATGGTACAATGCGGGTGAACAATCGTCCTTTCGCCAATCTCCGTGACGCCGGTGACAATCACGTGTGACTCAATGCGCACGCCTGCACTGAGCGATACGCGGCTTCCAATCACAGAATATGGGCCAATCTCAACATCCGCCGCGAGCTCTGCACCGTCTTCCACAATGGCGGAAGGATGAATTTTGGCCATCCTCAGCGCTCCGGAAGCGGTTCTGTGCCCTGTGTCAGAGTCTGCCCGGTTAACATCGCGCTGTACTCGGCTTCGGCGCAGAGCTCGTCATCGACAAACGCTTTGCCTTCGAAGCGCCAGACAGGACCGCGATGGCGGATCACTTGCACGGGTATGCGCATGACCACGCCGGGATACACAGGCCGGCGACAGCGAGCCTTATCAATAGTCATGAAATAGACGATCTGCTGCTGGTCCTGGAGACCAAGCGTATGCACCACCAGCGCGCCAGCCGTTTGCGCCATCGCCTCAATGATCAGAACTCCCGGCATGACTGCATATTGGGGAAAATGCCCAGGAAAGTGGGGCTCATTGAAGGCGACAGATTTCCAACCGGTCGCAGACTGTCCGGGAACAATGTCCGTAATGCGTTCGACAAAAAGAAAGGGCGCCCGGTGCGGCAGCAGGCGCTTGATCTGCTCCACGCCGAGAATTGCCGGTGTATCCTGTTCATTCATCGCCGGTCCGTTTTGACCTGCTCGTCAGTTTCGCCAGGTAGGCCATCTGGCGGTGCCATTCCCGGATCGGCCGAGCTGGAATTCCGCCATAATCGCGCCCCCCTTCGAGATCATGTGCGACCCCGGACAGCCCGGCGAGCCGGGCGTGGCTGCCAATCGTCACGTGATCGGCAATCGCTGCCTTCCCGCCGATTGCAACAAAATCGCCCACAACGACGCTTCCCGCAATGCCCGCCTGCCCCGCGATCACGCAATGACGTCCGATCCGGGCGTTGTGCCCAATCTGCACCAGATTATCCATTTTCGTACCTTCACCGATGACCGTATCGCGCAGCGCCGCCCGATCAATCGTGGAATTCGCACCGATTTCGACGCGATCCTGAACGATCACCCGCCCAAGCTGCGGGATTTTCTGGTGGCCGCCCGATCCGGAAATGAAACCAAAGCCCGATGCGCCAATAACAACCCCGGCCTGAACGACCACCTCGTCACCAAGATAGGCGAATCCGATTACCGCATGCGCGCCAATCTCGCAGCGGCGGCCGATCGCGACACCCCGGCCGATGACGCAATGCGCACCAAGGCGTGTGTTGTCCCCGATTTCTGCGCCCGGCCCGATGACGACGCCCGGCGAGATCTTCACGCCCGTTCCAATCCTGGCGGACGAATCTATGGCATCGTCCTGAACGCCGGCGCCGGAATCATGCTGCGGATAGAACATTGCCGCGACGGCGGCGAATGAACTTGCCGGTGATTTCGCGATCAAAAGCGTCGTGCCGGACGGGGCAGGAGACTGACGCGCCACGATGCACCATCCGGCCTGGGTCGGGATGGCCTGATCGCGGCGAAATTTCTCGCAGAAGGTCAAATGTTCCGGGCCGGCGCAATCAAGACCCGCAACATCCCGGATCACCGCAGCGGCGTCGCCGGTGCAATCGATTTGACCTGTCTGGCAGATTTCCGCCAGCCGAAACGGCCCGCGATTGTCGTAAAACCGCGGGTCCGCCATGGAATGCGACTCCGGCGTCGAAGCTATTTCTTCGCGGGCACACCAGCCGGCGCCCCGGCGGGTCTCGTCCCGGCCGCTGCCGCCAGTCCTGGTACAGCGGAAGCCGGTACGGACGTCAATTCGACCTTCACATGTGGCAGCGTTTTGTCGAGCCGTTGCACCGCAACAGGCGTCACGTCGATATCGACGGTGGACAGAATAATGGCGGAGCGATCGACGACCATATTTGCCCCGCGCTCCAGCATGATGGTCTTCAAAATCGGTTCGAGCGCCACTTCGAGTGTATGGGCCGCCTTATTGAAACCAGCCTGGATTTCGGCCTGACGCTGAGCCACCTTGGCCTGAAATGCCTGCTGCTTGCCCGTGAATTCCTTTTCTTTCTGTTCACGGGCATCAGGCGCCAGAATGGCCAGTTGCTGTTGCAACTGGTTGGCCTCAGTCGCCAGTTGTGTCTCCTGGGTTTTGAATTCGGTCTCGGCCTGTTTTGAAAGATTCTGGACCTGATTGACCATGTCCTGCCCGGCCGAGGAACGCTGCAGGATAAAATTTCGGTCGATGACAATGATACGCGGCGTCGGCGGCCCTCTATCCGCGGCTTGAGCGGGGGCAGCAGGAGCCGGCGCGGAGAACGTGGGCGTAGCGACCGGATTTGAAATGACGGCTCTTGGCTGCGCTGTCGAATTTGCGGCGCCATGGGCCTGAAAGATGCCCCCTGACCCGACGGCGACGCCCGCCACCGCGACGATCCCGATAAGCCGATTTCCGTGAAGCATTTTCATCAGCTTTGATCCCTCTCGCGTCAGAATTGCACGCCCGTACTCAAACGGATGGCCTGCGGCTTGTCATAGCTCCGCTTCAGTATTGGATAACCCACATCGATTTCCACCGGACCAAAGGGTGATTTCCAGTTCACGGCGATACCGGCCGTTACGCGCATCGCCAAGTCGTCTTTTATGCAAGAACTGACCGTGCATAGCGTATTCTGTCCGTGGATCAAGCCTACCGTCCCGAAATCGGAAAAGGCCGACAGTCTGATGCCGTAATCAGGCGGCAAAATGTCGGGCAACCGCACCTGGTACGTACCGATGGCGAAAAACTGGCCACCGATGGCGACGTTGGCCACGGTATCCCGCGGGCCAATGCCGGCGATCTGGAATCCACGGAATGACGGACCGCCTTTGAAAAACCGCTCGTTGATCGGGATTTCCTTGCCGCCATAGCCGCTGATGTAACCCGCGTTCAGTGCGAACTCACCGATCAGGTTGAAAAAGAACGGATGGTAATTCTCCACTCCGAGCGAGGTGCGCAGATAATCGAGATCGCCGCCAAGTCCCGCGACATCCTGCGTCAGGAAGAAATTCCAGCCTTTGGTCGGCAGGATTGGATCGTCCCTTGTGTCGTAAGTGTACGTATAGCCCACCGACGACGCGGTATAACTGCCGGCCGCCAGCAACACCGCCGTCGAGGTTGTGTTGCTGGTCGGAGTAATTTGCGTGTAAGCGAAGTTGTAGTGCGGCGATAACCGGCCGAATTCCGAAACCGGAAAACTCAGGCTCAGGCCGACCGCACTGACGTCCGAGACATAGCCCAGGAACTGCGAGAAATCGGTGATGACCTTGTACACCAGAAAGCCGGCCGCGAGCGGACGGCCGAGAAAATATGGCTCAGTGAAGCGAAAATCGTAATCCTTCTGGAACGTGCCGACCGAAATATTGGCGCGGACGAACTGGCCCCGCCCGAACAGATTTCGCTCCGTGTAGCTGAAATCGAGTAGAAGTCCCTGCTGGGATGAATAACCGGCGCCGAGTGAAAGTTCGCCGGTCGGCTGTTCGGTGACATTGACGGTCAGCACGGTGCGATCCGGCGTCGTTCCGGGATCTTCCTTGATCGTCACGTCCTTGAAAAATCCCAGCGCGCGAATGCGCGTGCGGGAGCGGTCTGCCAGCACGCGATTGAAGGCGTCGCCTTCCGACAGGCGAAATTCACGGCGGATCACCTCATCGCGGGTGCGGGTGTTTCCGGTGATGTTGATCCGTTCGATGTAAACCCGCGGCGCCTCATTGATCTCATAGAACAGATCAATGGTTTTCGTCGCCGGGTTGCGCTGCACCCGCGGCCGTATGTCGACAAATACAAACCCCTGTGTTCCCGCGGCGAATGTCAGCGCTTCGATCGACTTGTCGATGAGATCGGCGTTGTAAACATCGCCCTGTTGCGTCAGCAGCAGCGATTGCAGCGAACCGGGATTGAGATCCCGGATCTGCGACTGAATTTGCACATTGCCAAAGTGATAGAGGTCGCCCTCGTCCACCGTGAAGGTGATGTAAAAATTCCGCCGGTCCGGCGCCAATTCCGCGACCGCGGAGATCACGCGAAAATCGGCATAACCGCGGGCGAGATAAAAGCGCCGCAACTGCTCGCGATCGAAGGTGAGCCGGTCAGGATCGTAGTTGTCGTTCGTGCTGAGGAATTTCCACCACGCGCTGGTCGTCGTGGCGATCTGGTCGCGCAGATCGGAATCCGAAAACACGCGGTTGCCGATGAAGTTGATCGCGGCAACGCCCGTGGTCGGCCCTTCGTTGATTTCGAACACCAGATCGACGCGGTTCTGCGGCCGCTGAATGATTTTGGGTTCGACCGTCGCCGCAAACCGTCCGGACCTGCGATACAACTCGATGATGCGCTGCACATCGGCCTGCACACGCGCGCGCGTGAACACCATCCGCGGCCGGACCTGCACCTCCTTGTTCAGGTCTGTGTCGGACAGAGCCGAGTTGCCCTCATAGACGACCTGATTGAGAATCGGGTTTTCGACCACGCGCACCGTGAGCGCCATGCCGTCCCAATCCATTCGCACATCCGAAAACAGGCCGGTGTCGAACAGGACTTTCAGCGAGCGGTCCGCTACGGCGGGATCATAGGGCTGCCCCACCCGAAGCAGCAGATAGGAGAGCACGCTGTCCGGTTCGATACGCTGCGTGCCTTCGACGGTAATGCGACGGATGGTGCCCTGCCCGGGAGGTGCAGGGGTTGGCATGACGACGGGCGCTGCCTGTTCGAGCGTCATCTGCTGCCCCGGCGGCGCGGGTCCGCTCATCGGCAGCGGCGCCGGAGGCATCTGGGCAGGAACAGGCTGCGCGGGGGCTTGCGCCCACGCCCCGCCGATCGCCGAGTTCAACACCAGAGCGCAGGCCGATAGCCTTGCGCATCGGGCGATAAGGTGGCCTTTCGAGGTCATCACTCGCCTAATACACAGGTTCGCGTTTGCGTGCGACGCCGACGCGATTAAAACGGAGTTAGCTTTAGTGGAAGAGGCGTTCGACCAGAATTCGATCGTTGAACAACGAAAGCAGGAGCAGGCTCAACACGAAAGCCAACCCAATCCTGAAGCCTACTTCCTGAGCGCGCTCCCCCAACGGTTTTCCACGAACCGCTTCACATGCATAATACAGCAGGTGTCCGCCGTCGAGGACCGGCACGGGTAAAAGATTCACAAGTCCAATGCTCACGGACATCAATCCCGCGAGACCCAGCAAAGTGATGAATCCGTCGCGCGCCGCCTCGTAAGAAACCGCGGCAATTCCGATGATTCCGTGCAACTGATCCGGACTCTGACGACCGGTCGCGATCTGGCCGACATAGTTTGCGGTCTGCGCAACCACGCTCCACGTTTGTGACGCGCCGCCGGCAAGGGCTTCGAACACACCGGCGCTGACAATCGCATCGCGAATACCAATCTGGCCTATGGCCAGTTTGTTTCCGGAGCTGTCAACGGACTGAACGGAGGCTGGGGTGACAGGAATGACGATCTGGCGGTGGGCCCGAACGATCGTGATCTGAATCGGCATCCCCGGACTTGCCGCGACAATTCGTTGCAGTGCGGGAAAGTCTTGCAGGGTCGTGTTGCCGGCCTTGAGCAGGGCGTCGCCTGGCCTGATGCCCGCCATTTCTGCCGCTGAACCGGGAACCACGGACTCGACCACCGGGGGCGCTGCCGGTTTTCCGGATGCGAGAATCACGCCGGCAAATATGACCATGGCAAGAATGAAATTTGCGATTGGTCCGGCTGCGGCAACCAATGCCCGTTGCCAAAGCGGCTTCAGATGCAAAGGCTGAGCACCACCTTCGCCGGCCCCACGCTCGGCATATTCCCGCATGACGTTCTGGTCCGGCCGGCTGGAAACGTCAGCGTCACCCAGGAACTTCACGTAACCGCCAAGCGGTATCCACGCGACTTTCCAGCGCGTGCCCTTACGGTCGGTAAAGCCAAAAATCTCCTGCCCGAACCCGATGGAAAACGCCTGTACCGCAACGCCGCAGAACCGCGCCACCAGGAAATGGCCAAGCTCATGAAAGAACACGACCATGGTGATCACGAAGAGAAACGCCGGGATCATCACGCCAAGATCCGAAAAGTAATGTCCGATCACAGAGAATATGGCAGGTCGAAACTCCTATGCAGCCCGTCCGGCTGCCCGTCTGGTCAATTCATGCGCCCTGGCACGGGCAGCAGCATCCAGTTCCAGAACGTCCTCAAGTGTGGAAGGCGCCAGGCCATTGCTGCTGCGGGCAAAGGCGTGAAGCGTCTCCTCTACAATTTGGGCAATTCCAAGGAATCCAATCTTGTGGTTGAGAAACCCATCAACTGCAACTTCATTCGCGGCATTCAGGACGGTTGGCGCTTCGCCTCCCGCGTGCAGGCAATTGCGTGCAAGTTCGAGGCAGGGAAATCGCGAATAGTCGGGATCCTCGAAGGTGATCTGACCGAGGCTGGCCAGGTTCAGACTTCGTGCCGGTGAGGCGATCCGATGAGGCCAGCCCAACGCATGCGCAATGGGGGTTTTCATGTCCGGCGCCGAAAGATGCGCCAGAACCGAGCCATCGGTATAGCTCACAAGGCAGTGGATGACGGATTGAGCATGCACGATCACGTCCAACTTTTGCGGCGGAAGTCCAAAAAGTACATGCGCTTCAATGAGTTCAAGTCCCTTGTTCATCAGCGTCGCGCTGTCGACCGAGATCTTCGCGCCCATGGACCAGTTCGGGTGGCGCACCGCCTGTTCGGGCGTTGCGGCCGCCATCCGCTCGGCAGGCCAGGTCCGAAACGGACCGCCGGACGCAGTCAGAGTGATCTTTTCGACGGCCTGGCTTTGGGCAAAGTCGAGCAGTTGAAAT
>JANWHR010000022.1 GCA_025450355.1 Micropepsaceae bacterium | reverse complement strand
GGCTCTATGGATTTGTGTCTGGCCAGGAACGGGAGTGGTTTCGGCTGCTGCAAAGCGTCCAGGGGGTGGGCGCAAGAGTTGCGCTTTCGATCCTGTCCGCCCTGAAAACCGCTGAAATCGAACGCGCAATCGTGCTCGGGGACAAATCCGTTCTCGGCCGCGCACAAGGTGTCGGCCCAAAGCTCGCCGCACGAATCGCCGCAGAACTGAAGGACAAGGTCGGCGGCCCGTCGATTTCAGGGGAGGCCATTTCGGCTGTCGCGACACTTCCTGCGGTTGGGCGAACAGTCGAAGCGGAAGCGATCGCCGCACTTGTCAAGCTGGGCTATCCACTGGCCGCTGCGAACGAGGCCGTGGCGCGCGCGGCGCTGTCGATCGGGCCCAACGCCGAAACACTGCCGCTGGATCTGCTCATCCGGGAATCTCTCCGGCTGTCCGCGCGCATCTAACGCGCACTTCAAACGCGCTGCGAATTGAAGCAGAGTGACAGAATTCCGAATCGATCCATGGCATCGCCGAAAACCAAAGCTGACGAACCGCCAGACCGCCTGACCACGGCCGAACGCCGGGAGGAGGACGCGCTTGAGGCGAGTCTGCGCCCAAAGCATCTGTCCGAATTTGTCGGGCAGAAACAGGTCCGCGAAAATCTCACCGTTTTCATCCAGGCCGCGAAAGCGCGCAACGAACCTCTGGACCATGTGCTGTTTTCCGGTCCGCCCGGCCTCGGCAAAACGACACTGGCGCAAATCGTGGCGCGTGAGCTTGGCGTTTCTTTTCGCGCGACCTCCGGCCCGGTGCTGGTACGGGCCGGCGACCTCGCCGCCCTGCTGACGAATCTGGAAGCGCGCGATGTACTGTTCATCGACGAGATCCATCGGCTGAATCCGGTGGTCGAGGAGATTCTCTATCCGGCCATGGAGGATTTCGAACTGGATCTGATCATCGGCGAAGGGCCGTCCGCACGCTCGGTCAAAATCGGGCTTCAGCCTTTCACGCTGATCGGCGCGACCACGAGGTCGGGCCTGCTCACAACGCCGCTGCGCGACCGTTTCGGCATTCCGATCCGCCTGTCGTTTTACGATACGGATGACCTGATCCGCATCGTGGCGAGAGGCGCGCGGGTGCTTGGCGTCGCGTTGAGCCCGGATGGCGCCCGCGAGATCGCAATGCGTTCGCGGGGCACGCCACGCATCGCGGCAAGGCTGTTAAAACGGGTGCGCGATTTCGCAGCGGTCGCGGGCCGGGTCGAAATCGACCAGACGGTTGCCGACGCGGCGCTGGCACGCCTGGAAGTGGACCAGAAAGGGCTGGATGCTTTCGACCGGCGTTATCTCGCGCTCATTGCCGAAGCTTTTGGTGGCGGACCGGTCGGGCTGGACACGCTGGCTGCGGCGCTCGGCGAACCGGGCGACGCCATCGAAGAGATCGTCGAACCCTATCTGATTCAACAGGGATTTGTGCAGCGTACTCCGCGCGGGCGCATGCTGACGGGAATGGCTTTTGCGCATCTTGGGCTGCCCCAGACCGGGACCGCGCCGCAACAAACCCGCCTGTTTGGCGACAACGAAGAATGAGTCCCACATCCGAAGGCACCGCAGGCGGGAAAATTCACCGGTTTCCCGTACGCGTCTATTACGAAGACACGGATTTCTCCGGCTTCGTGTATCACGCCAGCTATTTGCGTTTCATGGAGCGCGGCCGTTCGGAATTTCTTCGAATTTGCGGCATCGGACACCAAATGCTTTTGCAGCTGCGCGAGCCGCTGTTCTGGACGGTGCGGAGCATTTCCATCAAATTCATCCGGCCGGCCGGCATCGAGGATGCCCTCACGGTCCACACGCGTGTCGCCGAAATTGGCGGTGCACGAATGTTTCTGGAACAGCGGATCGAGCGGGATGGCGAGGAACTGACGCGCGCCGATGTCGAGGTCTGCGTGATCAGCGGGGCGGGCCGGCCGCGGCGGATTCCGGAAACGGTTCGCGAACGCATGGCAATTTACCCACGATCGGCGGATAATCCGGCAGGTTCGCAGGGAGAACTGGATGCGTAGATTCGCTGCGGCATTGCTGTTGGTTCTGGCGCCATTTCCCGCAGCGGCGCTTTCTGACAGTCCTTACATCACGCGCGACAAATTCGATGTTGTCCAGGAGCTTGCGCCACCGCCCGCACCGGGTTCCCCTGAAGAACGGCGGGACCTGGCAACAATCGTTGAGATGCAACAGAGCAGCAGTCCCGAACGGATACGGCTTGCCGAGCGCGACGCAACCGCCGGTCTTGATGCTTTTGCAGGCGTTTTGGGACTGGATCCCGGACGTCTTCCCGATGTGGCCGCCTTTTTCCGCAAAGTGGGGCGAGATTCCCAATTCGCGACGACAATTGGAAAAGATTGCTGGGAACGGCCCCGGCCATTCGTTCTGGACAGCCGCATCCATCCGCCCGGAATGATGCAGCAGCAGGTGGCAAGCCGTCCCGGGGAGGAAAACACCGCGCCGCATGGTGCGGGCTCACCCTGTCCACCGTTGATGCAAACACCTGCGTATACTTTTTCGTA
The DNA here is from genome assembly GCA_025450355.1 of Micropepsaceae bacterium. Lineage (GTDB taxonomy): Bacteria > Pseudomonadota > Alphaproteobacteria > Micropepsales > Micropepsaceae > CAIYRG01. The sequence continues at coordinate 4,405 of JANWHR010000022.1, read as the reverse complement.
CCCAAGCGGTCACTCGACCCGGGGCGCGCTCACCGCAATCCTGCTTGCACAAATGATTCCGGAAACACGCAATGAATTGTTTACCCGCGGTTGGGATTTTGGGGAGAGCCGGGTGATTGGCGGAGTCCACTACCCCAGCGACGTGGCGGCCGGGCGAATCGACGCCACGGCCATGGCGGCAATCATGCTGCTCAACCCTGACTTTCGCGCGGATCTGGCGGCAGCGAAGCTGGAGTTGCGCAAGGCGCTGGGACTGGAACCGTAGCGAATTCCGTATCGTATCGTACGGCCGCGGAACGCCCGCTCCGGGTCAAAATTCAGCCATGTTTGGATGAGTTCACTACCGCCAAGCCGGCGCGCCGGTGTGGCAATCATAACCAGACCAGGTAGGGAAATTGTCCAAAACCTCGGCGAAGCTATCGCTCCGTTGGCTTGGCGTCGTGCTTGCCACGCTGTTTTTGTCTCTTTCAGCCGGCAGCGCGTTTGCGCCTGCCGCAGCCCAGTTGCAGCGGGCCGCGCCGGTTGTCCCGGGCCGTCCGCCCACAGCCGCGCCGACTGGTCCGTCAGCGGACTCCGCGCCGCTTGTCGCCCCCCCGGGGACCGCGAATCCCGAGGCGGCTTCCGCGATCGCGGAAATTCAGGGCGCCTTTACTCCCGTCGGGCTCTTCGTCCGCGCCGACATGGTCGTAAAGGCGGTTCTGCTTCTGCTCCTGCTTGCCTCATTCTGGTCGTGGGTTCTCATCATCGACAAGTCGATGGTCTTTGGCTCGCTGAAGCGCAAAGCGACGAAGTTTGAGTCAAGCTTCTGGTCCGGACGTTCGCTCGATGATCTCTATGCGCAGCACGCGCAACGCGCCGATCAACCATTCACCGCCGTAGTCGTCGCCGCTTTGCGGGAATGGAAGCGTTCATTCGAAGGTGGTCCACCGAAGGATTGGCAATTGGCGAGTCTCAAAGAGCGCGTCGAGAAGGCGATGAATGTTTCCATTCAGCGCGAAATCGAAAAAATCGAACGCGGCCTCGGATATCTCGCCACGGTCGGCTCAACCGCGCCATTCGTCGGCCTGTTCGGCACGGTCTGGGGAATCATGACGGCCTTCCAGGCGATTGCCGCACGGCAGGACACAACGCTTGCCGTGGTTGCTCCCGGCATTGCGGATGCACTGTTCGCAACGGCCCTGGGCCTGGTTGCGGCCATCCCCTCGGTGATCGCTTACAACCGCTTCCTCAATGAAGTCGGGCGTTACACCGGCCGGCTGGAGGCCTTTGCAGAGGAATTCTCGACCTTTCTCTCGCGCCAACTGGACGAAAGGGCCCGCTGATGCCGGCGGTGATGAGCAATCCGCGCAAAGCGAACGGCAGGCGCCGCGCCGGCCGGCCAATGGCGGAAATCAACGTCACACCATTCGTGGATGTCATGCTGGTTCTGTTGATTGTCTTCATGGTCACGGCGCCGCTGTTGACGGTCGGTGTGCCGGTGGACCTGCCACAGACCCGGGCCAGATCGCTGGGCGAAGATCGCGAACCGCTCGCCGTTACGATCGACAATGGCGGCCGCATTTTTCTGCAAAACACCCCGATTGGAGAAGACGATCTGGTGCCCAAGCTGATCGCGATTTCCAACAACGGGTACAATCAGAGAATCTTCGTCCGCGGAGACAAGACGGTGGATTACGGCAAGGTGATGCAGGTGATGGGCCTGTTGAATTCGGCCGGATTCACCCGCATCGGGCTGGTGACGGACTCGGTGAAAAAATTGCCGCAAGCGCGCTGATGCGCGCGGCTCCCAGAGCCGATTGCGGCGCCTAAAGAGATGCAGAACCAGGCATGTTGAGGCGAAGCGTCGTTGCATCGGGAATACTGCATGTGGCCGTAATCGCGGCCAGCAGTGTTGCATGGCCTATGTCCTTCGACCTGCCGGACGATACCCCGCCGGCAATTCCGGTCGAGCTCATCACCGTGGCCGACACGACCGACGTTGCGCCCGCCGCGCCCGATCCTCCGAAAGAGCAGCCCAAAGCGGAAGAGCAACAACAGCCCCAGCCGGATGTGGCCCCGCCACCGGACGTGGAGGTCGCTCCGGAACCGGACAAACCGCCCGTCCCCAAGCCTGCGCCGCAAAAAGAAGAAGTGGCCGCACCGGCGCACCCGATCCGGCCAAAACTGAAGCCGCCGCGCACAGCGCCGCAGAAATTCGACGTCGATACGGTGCTCGCGCTGCTGGACAAGGATAGTCCCGCAAAAGTCCAGCCGGTTCCAAAGGTTAAACAGGCCGATGTGCCTGTGAAGGGACTCGGTGCGCAGGATGCTTTCACGGTGGACATCAAGGACGCGCTGCTGGCCCAAATGCGCGAGTGCTGGAACGTACCGGTCGGCGCCCCGGATCCGGAAAAGCTGATCGTGCAGGTTCGGGTGTTTCTGACCCAGGATGGAGGCCTTGCCCAACCGCCGCAACTGGAGCCGGCCTCACGCGCCGCCGCCGCCGCCAATCCCTACATGCGCACCGCCGCAGAAGCCGCATTGCGCGCGGTAAATGTCTGCGAACCTTACAAGCATCTTCCCCCCGACAAATACCAGGTGTGGCGAGAGATCGTCATGACCTTTGATCCGGGCAAAATGATCGGCCGATAGAAGCAGGACGTAAAATGACAGTTCAGTGGATTCAGTTCTTCATCCGTGCGCCCCGCGCACTCGTTCTCGCAGCTTTGTTGGCCGGATTCGAAGCATTCAGTCCGGGCGCCGCGCAGGCACAGCTGCAGATTCACGTCGATCAGGGCGTCACGGAACCAATTCCACTGGCCATTCCCGAGTTTTTGGGCAATGCGCAGGCCAGCCACGATATCGCGACCGTGGTTCGCGCCGACCTCGAACGGTCCGGCCTTTTCAAATCGCTCAATCCTGCCTCGTTCATTGAAAAGATTTCGGACATCAACACGCCGCCGCATTTCGCCGACTGGCGAACCATTAAGGCGCAAGGCCTGGTGACCGGTCAGGCCACAATGCAGAGCGACGGCCGGCTGAAAGTCGAATTCCGGCTGTGGGATATTTTCGGCGAAAGCCAGATGGTGGGACTGCAATACACGACCACACCGGAAAACTGGCGGCGCATCGCCCATCTCGTTTCGGATTCCATTTACGAGCGCATCACGGGCGAGAAGGGCTATTTCGATACACGCATCGTATTTATTTCCGAATCCGGACCGAAGCTGAACCGGCGCAAGCGGCTGGCAGTGATGGATCAGGATGGTGCCAATCCGGTTTTCTTGACGCAGGGCGATTACCTGGTGCTGACGCCACGTTTCAATCCGACGGCGCAGATGATCGCCTATATGTCGTACATCCAGGGACGGCCGCGGGTTTATCTCTTCGACCTGGAGACCGGGCGCCAGGAAATGCTCGGCAATTTCCCCAACATGACGTTTTCGCCACGCTTTTCGCCGGACGGCAAAAGTATCGTCATGGCGCTGGAAAATAACGGCAACTCCGATATTTATCTGATGGATTTGGCAACCCGGGCGGTCAAACGGCTGACCACGGATCCCGGCATCGATACGGCGCCCTCGTTCTCGCCGGACGGAAAACAGATCGCATTTGAATCGAGCCGGGGCGGATCGCAGCAGATTTATCTGATGAATGTCGATGGCACGAATGTCCACCGGATCAGCTTTGGGGAGGGGAAGAACGGAACGCCGGTCTGGAGCCCTCGCGGTGATCTGATTGCGTTCACGAAAATTACCTCGAACTATTTTGGCATCTGCGTCATGCGTCCCGACGGTTCGGGCGAGAGAAGGTTGACGCATGGCTGGCAGGATGAGGGGCCAACCTGGGCGCCGAACGGGCGTGTACTGATGTTCACGCGCACCCTGCAAGGTGGCGGCGGTTCGCAAATCTGGTCGATCGACATCACCGGCAAGAATGAGCGCCGCGTGCTGTCGCCCGGCGATGCGTCTGACCCGGCATGGTCGCCACTCATCCAATGATTGCAAAATTTTATAGTCGGGACACCACGGTGATTCGTTGAAAGCAAGGCCAAGGCTCCGTTATTTTGCGATGTGATTCGTCTATAAGACGCGGCCCCCAAGGAGGGTAGAAAATGAAGGCTTTTACGCAAGGTGCAGCGTCGGCCAGTGTCGCTTTGACTCTCGTGCTTGCCGCATGCGGTGGAAACAAAATGATGCCGATGACCGCGGTGCCCGTGGCCACGCCTGCACCGCCTCCGGAAGCTCCGCCACCACCGCGCCCGCCTGCACCACCGCCGCCGCGCCCGCCGGCCCCGGTGCAACAGTCGATCGTTCCCGGCAGTATCCAGGACTTCGAGGTCAATGTGGGGGATCGGATCTTCTTTGCCTATGACAAGTCCGATCTGGACGACCGTGCACGCGCCGTGTTGCAGAAACAGGCGGCG
>JANWHR010000021.1 GCA_025450355.1 Micropepsaceae bacterium | reverse complement strand
GGCCGAGATATAGCGGCGAAAATCCCGCGAAAACCAACAGCGTGATGACCTCCTGCATCGTCTTCAACTGCGGCGCCGAATAGACTCGAGCACCGAAGTGATTCGCCGGCACGGCAAAGCAGTACTCGAAAAAGGCGATGCCCCAGGACGCAGGAATCAAAATCCACAGCGGCGCATAGGGGAATTTCAGCTGACCAGCCCAGGCAAAGGACATGCATGTGTTTGAGATGCCGAGCAAAACGATGGGGGCGATCATCTTCCAGTTCATTCAGCCACTCTCCCGTGCCGGCACCGGTCAGCCCACTAAATGTGCCATAAGTTCGCAACATGTAGATAGTTTTTGGTTTAGGGCCACAACATGCTTGAACAGAAGCCCGTTCGGGCATAGGGTACGAATTCCTCGCTGCCGGTTTGTAGCGGGGCTCAGGCAACAGGGGAAAGGCGCACCGGGACGCGCAAAATGCGTATTCCGGCCACGGTTGGACTTTGTCAACCGGCGGGAACGGGAATGGGGGAAGGTATGAAGATTCAGCGTTGTTTTACCACGGAAGGCCATTCGCCATACGAGGGCATCTCGTTCCGCGCGGCAACCAGTGAAATTCGCAATCCGGACGGGTCGGTTGTATTCCGGCAGGAAGGCATTGATGTGCCCGAGGCGTGGAGTCAGGTGGCTTGCGATGTGCTGGCCCAGAAATATTTCCGCCGGGCCGGCGTACCCGCTTGTCTCGTGCCGGTGGAAGAAAACGATGTTCCGTCCTTCCTTTGGCGGCAAGTGGCCGATGAGCAAAAGCTGGCGGGCGCCGATCCGGAACTGAGGACGCACGGCGAAACCAGCGCGCGGCAGGTGTTCCATCGGCTTGCGGGTACCTGGGCATACTGGGGATGGAAGGGCGGCTATTTCGATTCCGAAGCCGACGCGCGCGCCTTTTATGACGAGGTCTGCCACATGCTGGCGACGCAGCGTGCCGCGCCGAACTCCCCGCAATGGTTCAACACTGGCCTTCATTGGGCCTATGGGATCGATGGGCCAAGCCAGGGTCACTACTACGTCGATTACCAGTCGGCAGAACTGGTTCGATCTGCTTCCGCCTATGACCACCCGCAGCCGCATGCCTGTTTCATCCAGAGTGTCGCCGACGATCTGGTGAATGAAGGCGGGATCATGGACCTGTGGACGCGCGAAGCGCGCCTGTTCAAATATGGTTCTGGAACGGGCACGAATTTTTCCAGCCTGCGCGGGGAAAACGAAGCGCTTTCGGGGGGTGGCAAGTCATCCGGACTCATGAGCTTCCTGAAGATCGGCGACCGTGCCGCCGGCGCAATCAAATCCGGTGGCACCACGCGGCGCGCCGCCAAGATGGTGATCGTCGATGTGGATCATCCGGATATTGAGGAATTCATCGACTGGAAGGTGATCGAGGAGCAAAAGGTTGCCGCACTGGTCGCCGGCTCGAAACTCGCCGAAACTCATCTCAACGCGATCATCGCCGCCTGCCGGAATTGCGAAGGATCGGGTGACGACTGCTTTGATCCCAAGCTGAATCCGGCACTGAAGCGCGAGATCAGGGCGGCACGCAAATCATTCATCCCGGAAAATTACATCGAGCGCGTCATCGCGTTCGCGAAACAGGGGCACGACCGGATTGAATTCCGCGTCTATGACACCGATTGGGATTCGGAAGCCTATATGTCCGTCGCGGGGCAGAACTCGAACAATACCGTGCGGGTAACCGACGCATTTCTCGAAGCCGTGGCGGCGAATGGGGAATGGGAATTGCGCCGGCGCAAGGACGGCCGCGTCCACAAGCAGCTGAAGGCGCGCCATCTGTGGGACAAGATTTCCTATGCCGCGTGGGCCTGTGCCGATCCGGGAATCCAGTTCCACAGCACCATCAACGCCTGGCACACCTGTCCGAAGGGCGGCGCTATCCGCGCTTCCAATCCCTGTTCCGAATACATGTTTCTGGACGACACGGCCTGCAATCTTGCTTCGCTGAACCTGATGGCGTTCCGCCGTCCGGAAGACAAAGCTTTCGACATCCCGGGATTTGAGCACGGCGTGCGGCTGTGGACGATCATTCTCGAAATTTCGGTGCTGATGGCGCAGTTCCCGTCGAAGGAGATTGCGCAGCTGTCTTATGAATACCGCACGCTCGGACTGGGCTATGCCAATATCGGCGGATTGCTGATGTCCGGCGGCATTCCCTATGATTCGCGCGAGGCGCGCGCGATCGCCGGAGCCATTACCGCCATCCTTACGGGCCGTGCCTATGCCACGTCTGCCGAAATGGCGGCCGAAATGGGCGCGTTCCGGCGGTTTCAGGAGAATCGGGAAGACATGCTGCGGGTGATCGGCAATCACCGGCGCGCCGCATATGGGGAGAGCACCGGATACGAATCCCTTGCGATTCCACCGGTTGCGCTGGATCACGAAGCCATTTCCGACGCGGCGCTTTCGGCAGCGGCCAAATGCGCCTGGGACGATGCGCAGAGACTCGGCGCCGAATATGGATTCCGCAACGCACAGGCAAGCGTCATCGCACCCACAGGCACCATCGGACTGCTGATGGACTGCGACACCACGGGCATCGAGCCGGATTTCGCCCTGGTCAAATTCAAGAAGCTCGCGGGCGGCGGCTATTTCAAGATCATCAATCGCTGTGTCCCCGAAGCCCTGGGAAAGCTTGGCTATCAGCCGGGCGAAATCGAGACGATGGTGAAGTATGCCGTGGGAAACGGGTCGCTGCATGGCTGCCGGACCATCACCCATTCGGCCCTGCGGGCAAAAGGATTTGGCGATGGCGAAATCGCCGCCGTCGAGAACGCGCTCGAGCAGGCATTTGATATCCGCTTCGTGTTCAACAAATGGACCCTCGGCGACGGTTTTTGCAAAGACGTACTGGAATTTTCCGACGCCCAACTGGACGCGCCGGATTTTGACATGCTGAAGGCGCTGGGATTCTCCCGGGCAGAGGTCGATGCCGCCAATCTGCATGTCTGCGGCGCAATGACCCTGGAAGGCGCCCCATATCTGAAACCGGAGCATCTTCCGGTGTTCGATTGCGCCAATCCGTGCGGCCGCATTGGAAAGCGTGCGCTTTCGGTGGAGAGCCACATACGGATGCTGGCGGTTTGCCAGCCGTTTGTTTCGGGCGCGATTTCGAAAACCATCAATATGCCGAATTCGTCGGCCGTAAAGGACTGCGGCGACGCCTACCTGATGTCGTGGAAACTCGGGCTGAAGGCGAATGCGCTTTATCGCGACGGCTCGAAACTGTCGCAGCCCCTGGCCTCTTCCGTTCTGCAGCTCGAGGACGAGGACGAGAGCGACGAATTGATGGCGCAGCCGCCGGTAACCCGCACGGCAGTCATCACCGAACGGATCGTCGAAAAGACGATCGAACGCGTGCGCGGACGGGAAAGACTGCCTCACCGCCGCAAGGGTTACACGCAGAAAGCCGTTGTCGGCGGGCACAAGGATTACCTGCGCACCGGAGAATATGAGGACGGCCGCGCGGGTGAGATTTTCATCGACATGCACAAGGAGGGCGCAGCCTTCCGTTCACTGATGAACAATTTCGCGATCGCAATCTCGATCGGGTTGCAATATGGAGTTCCACTGGACGAGTTCGTCGATGCCTTCACCTTCACGCGTTTCGAACCGGCCGGACTGGTGATCGGAAACGATTCGATCAAGAACGCGACCAGCGTGCTCGATTACATTTTCCGCGAGCTGGCGGTTTCCTATCTCGGGCGGCACGATCTCGCTCATGTCCCGCCGGCATTCGACGAGGATCTCGGACGCAGCGTTGGCGAGCCTGGCCGGCCCGCCACGGCGGAATTGGCCCAGACACTTTCAAAAGTGACATCGACCGGATTTGTCCGGGGGCAACTCAGTCAGCTTGTGGTTGTCCAGGGTGGCAGTTCCTTGCGCAAACCGGCGGCCGAAGCCGAAACCGCGCGTGCGGTAGAAATCGACATCGAGGCCAATGTGGCGGAAATCGGAATGCTGGTCGCGCAGGCAGCGAACAACACCGGTGCGGCGGTCGCCGGTGCCGATGAACGCAGGGCGCGGGCGCGCCGGGCGGCCGAAGCGCGCTTAAAGGGATATGAAGGCGATGCCTGCGGCTCCTGCGGGAACTTCACCCTCGTGCGCAACGGCACCTGCCTGAAATGCGATACCTGCGGCGGTACCAGCGGATGCAGTTGAGTCGGGGTTGAAAAGCCGCGCGCCGCTTCGCCTTATGGGCGGGTGACAGGCGGAACGCGTTCACCTATCTTCCCCTGCCTGCCAGTTCCCGCCCTGAATGCTCGCTGCTTCCAACCTTGCTCTGGGATATGCGCTCTCTGGTTTTGTCACCGGAGCGCTTGTGGGCATGACCGGCGTTGGCGGCGGCTCGCTAATGACACCGATGCTGGTCCTGGTGTTCGGGACAGAACCATCCGTGGCGGTCGGCACGGACCTGATTTATGCCTCCATCACCAAAACTGCCGGAACTGCCGTCCATGGCCTGGGGCGCACCATCGAGTGGCGCATCGTTGGCCTCCTCGCCATGGGCAGCCTGCCCATGGCGGTACTCACGCTCCTGCTATTTTCCCGGTTTGGGCCGAACAGCATCGCTGCGAACCGGCTAATCACCGATATTCTGTCCGCCATGTTGCTGCTGACAGCGCTGGTTCTTGTTTTCCGAAGCTGGATCGTCGGGCATTACAGCCGCCGCGTTGCGCTATTCAGCGCCGAGACAACCCGTCAGATGACCATCCTTGTCGGAATGATGCTGGGAGTGCTTGTACCCCTGTCGTCGGTTGGGGCGGGCGCGCTGGGCGCCACCGCCCTGATCCTGCTCTATCCCGACCTGCCGATGGCCCGGATCGTTGGTTCCGATATTGCCCACGCCGTGCCTCTGACACTGGCCGCCGGGATTGGCCATATCATTCTCGGTCTGACGAACTTCGGGATTCTGCTGTTTTTACTCAGCGGCTCCATTCCGGGGATTGTGCTGGGCAGCTATGTCGCGCCGCGGGTTCCGGACCCTCTGCTGAGGTATCTGCTCGCCGGAACATTGCTCGTGGCCGGAGGGCGGCTGGCTCTCTGAGCAATCCTCGACGATGCCAAATTTACGGCGCGGGGCGGCAGAGGGTTTTCCCTGTTGCGTCGGAAAGGCAGGCGATGATCTCCGCCGGTATCGGTTTGGTCCTGATCCGCGCCGGCCATTCCGGATCCGCCGCGGCCCAGACCCGCATTTCGAATCCCTCCACTGCCAATTGGCCGCCATTGATGATCCTGTGTTTCACGGTGAAGCTGGCGCGGCCCCACTCACCCGCTTCACTTTCCACCATTACTTCATCGTCAAAGCGGCAGGGCAGGAGGAATTTTGCGCCCTGTTCGACGAGGGGCAGTCCAATGATGCCGTACACGCGACGCATGTCAGCGGCGGAAAATCCGGTACGGGCGAAAAGATCACCGGTTGCGGCATCGAATATGACGAAAAACTGCGGGTAGAACACTATCCCGGCCGGATCGCATTGACCCCATTGGACGCGGAAGGTGCGACGGTTGATCAGTGCGGGCATCACGCGAAAATCAGCAGCGCGCCGCCATAAAGGACCAGCCCCAGAAACAGCGCCATCACGCAATAACCCATGATGTCGCGAATGCCGAGCCCGGCGATGGCAAGCACCGGCAGCGCCCAAAAGGGCTGGATCATATTCGCGGTCTGCTCGCCCATGGCGGTGGCCATCGCCGTGACGGCCGGATCGACGCCGAGCGCAACGGCCGCAGGCACCATGAAGGGCCCCTGTACCGCCCAATGCCCGCCACCCGACGGGACAAACAGGCTGATGACGTTGGACGAGACAAACGACCAGAATGGCAGCGTGTTGTGCGTCGAAAACGAAACAAAGCCACGCGCGATGACGGCGGCAAGTCCGGTGCCGGTCATCATGCCCATGATCCCGCCATAGAGCGGAAACTGCAGCAGAATGGGTCCGACCGTACGCGCAGCGCGATTGAACGAGCGGACATAGCGAATCGGACGCCAGTGCAGAATAAGACCAAGCATCAGCGCGAAGAAGATCATGCCGTCGATGTCGAGCGAGAATGTGCCGGCTGCGATCACACGCGATAAATAGAAAAGCCCGAGCCCGACCAGGAGCAGCGTCAAGATGGGCGTGCTTTCGATCCGCGAGGCGAAATTGTTCACCGCGGCTGGCGCTTCCGGCGCCGTGTCTTCCCGCTGAAGCCGTTCCGGATCGGCCCGTTTCATCTCCGGTTTGGCCGGCGCCATGGCGATCAGCAGATATGGCAAAAGCAGGAACACCAGCAGGGTGGGCACAAGATTGTATGCGGTAAAAATCGTGCGGTCGAAACCGGCGGTCTGACCGGTGACTTTCTGAATGATGTTGAGCGCACTTCCTGGAGTCGCAGAAGCCAATGCGATCGAGCTCGACAGGCCGGACGCCCAAACGATGTTGCCCATGTAGGCGACCGCGACCAGCATCCCAAAATCAACGTCACGGATCCGCTTCGCCATTTCGCGTGCGAGCAACGCACCTGCGACGAGGCCAAAGCCCCAGTTCAGCCAGCTCGCGGACGCCGCGACCAGAAACAGCACCACGACCGCGCCTGCCTGCGCCCGCGGAATTGCAGCGGCCCGCCCAAGCAGCCACCGCACCGGTCCGGCATCGGCCAGAGCGACACCGGTTGCGAGAATCAGGGCCATCTGCATGGCGAAGGCAAGTATCGCCCAGATTCCGTCGTACCAGGCTGAGGCGATTTTGTCCGCGCCGGACGGCGTGAACGCATAGGATGCGAGGGCGGTGATGAAGGTGAGGATCAGCGCGTAAAGATAGGGATCGGGGATATAGCGTTCGGCGTATTTCACGAACAATCGCGCGATGGGCCGCAACATCTAATCAGTCCGGTACTGACGCTTGACCTGGACAAAAATTCCCCGGTGCTGCAAATCCGCGAGCAGCGATGTGTCGATGTAATCATCGACACCATGCCGGGCGTGCAGCTCACGAAACATCAGCTCCGCCCCGGCGCGGCTGGGCTCTGCATCGCGCGGTACGCGTGCGCGGAAATCCTCATAGGTTGCGTCCAGTGCGGCAGGCGAAAAGCCGCGGAACTCCGCGTTAAGGACCTGCTTCGCGCGCGCGGAATCGGACAGGGCAAGATAGATGCCGCCGATATAAGCCTGCAGGAATTCGCGAAACTGCTGCGGATGCGATGCAAGGGCTTTGCGGTCCACGGCTATCGCGGTGAAAATCCATGGCAGATCGGCCTTGAGATCGGCCAGCAGCGGAAGCCCCGCGAGTCTCGCCTCCGTATCCGCGGGCTCGTTCAGCGCGGTTGCGGCCAGGGCCCCGGATTGCAGCGCCGCGAGGCGCTTCAGCGTG
>JANWHR010000020.1 GCA_025450355.1 Micropepsaceae bacterium | reverse complement strand
GGTCCGCCGCATTATACAGGATGGCCATCAGACGCCGGTCTTTCACGGGACCGAGATGCGTGATTCGAACCCGTCCATTCAGCACCGGCGCGTCAAAAGGATCGTGACCAAAGGTCAGAATCTCCAGTGGCGCGTCCGGCGCATTGCCGAAGAATTTGGACATGGCATCGACGAACAGGTCCATGCCCTTCCACTTCGTGCGCATGCTGGTCGCGCCAACCAGCACGATGAAGCCGTGTTCTGAAATTCCGATTGCGGCGCGGCAGGCATTCCGGTCCTTCGGCGAGAACAGATCCGTGTCGCAACTGGTGGGGATCAGCTCGATCCGGCGATTTCCCAGCAGCGCGCTGTTCCTGGTCTCGGCTTCCAGCCAGCGGCTGGGACAGACCAGAACCAGCCGTTGTATCAGGTTATACGTCCGCAACTTCCGCAGACGCACGCGCTCGGGTAAAGCCGACCTTCCTTCCAGCCAGCCTGCGCTTCGCGGTGGTTTCGCGTAGGCCATGCGCTCAGGCTCAAGGTGCTGTAGACCGCAAAACGGCCACTGGTCCGACAGACGCCACACCACCGGTGCGCGAATGCTCTCAAGGCTGGAAAGCCTGAATGAATTGCCGCCGATCCAGTGGAGTTGCACGAGATCCGGCTGTTCCTGGCGCGCAATTCGGGAAATGTCGAAACCGCAAGAACCGGTGGAGAGCACGTAATCATATCGTGCCGCATAAGGCCGAAGCATCCAGCCATCTACCGCATGCCTCGCCTTCCGTGCCGCGCGGCCGAGAAGACTGATTGATGGCGTGAAAGAATTGCGAAGCGAGGACGTGCGATGAACGACACAGAAGCGCGAATCGATTCCCCGGGCGAGCAGGCCCTCGTGAATGCGCGCGGCGGCGACTCCCGCCCCCGTGTGGCCATCCATTGCACTGAAATGCAGGACCTTCACGGAACCACGGATCGCAAGCCGCGGATCAGGCCACGACCGCCACAGGCGCCCGGGTTTCGGATTCCCGCGCCTGATCGAGCCAGGTTTCGAGAAACAGCAACTGCCAAAGCCGCTGCGAGTTGTCATTTTCACGGAGACGATGTTCGGTCACCAGCCGCTGCACGGCTTCGGGCTCAAAATAGCCGTAGATGTTCGCGCGCGGCGAGAACAGCCGGTCCGTCAACTCTTCCCGCAGGGCACCGCCGGGTGCAAACCAGTGGTTCAGCGGAATGCCAAATCCGGTCTTCTTTCTCTCCAGGAATTCCGGCCCAAAATTCCGGCCGATGATACGCTTCAGCAAATGTTTGCCTGTCCACTCGCCGCGCCCATTCCTGCGCAGATTCATCTTCCACGGGATGGTTGCCGCAAATTCCGCAACGCGAACGTCGGTCAACGGCGTCCGCGTCTCCAGGCTGTGAATCATGCCCGATATATCGACTTTGGTCAGAATGTCGTTTGGCAGATAGGTGTGATAATCGACGAACTGACCGATCTGCTCAGGACTGACGTCTTCTGCGTCGTGCAGGATGTCGTGAATCTGGGCGATCGGCTCGTCAACGAGACCTGCATATTCGGGGCGCCAGATCTGGCGCCGGGTCTGCGTATCAATTCCGGAAATCCAGGGCAACCATTCCCGGGGAGTTACCGATCGTCGTGCGGGAAATCGCTGCGGCGCCAATCGCTGAAGCGCGGGCCTCAGCAGTCGCTTCCAGGCCACTCTCTTGCGCAGCGCCGGATTGATCCAGTCGTGCCAGCCGAAATAACGGCCATATCCCAGGAATGATTCATCGCCGCCGTCTCCGGTCAGGGCCATCGTGACGTGCCGGCGCGCCAGTCGCGATACGAAATAGGTCGGGATCGCCGAACTGTCGCCGAATGGTTCCCCGAAATGCCGCACCAGTTCCGGCAGAATTGAAACTCCATCGGCGCGGACGATCTCCTCATGATGTTCGGTGCGAAAGACCCTTGCGGCATCGCGCGCATAATCCAGTTCGTTGAATTCCGCTTCCTCGAACCCGATGGAAAATGTCCTCACCGGCTCGGCCAGTTCCCTGCTCATCAGGCCGACCACGGCGGTCGAATCAATTCCGCCCGACAGAAAAGCGCCGAACGGAACATCCGACATCAGGTGCGCGCGCACAGAATCCCGCAGGACAAATTCCAGCCGCTCGGTCCACTCGTCGAAGGAAATTCCTGGCTGTGGCTGGAACCGCAGCTTCCAATAGGGCTCGGGCCCCGTTGTTCTGCCGTCGAACGCGATTGTCAGGCGATGCGCAGGGGGCAGTTTCCACACATCGCGGTAGATCGTATTGGGTGGAGGCACGTAAAGCAGGAACAGATATTCGTCGATGGCCTTTGGATCGATTTGGTCCGGACAATCGGCAACTGCGCGCAACGCGTGCAACTCGGATGCAAAGGCGAACCGCTCCGGTGTTTTGAAATAATAAAGCGGTTTGATCCCCAGATGATCGCGCGCGAGGAACAGCACTCGCCGGTGGTAATCCGCGATGGCAAAGGCGAACATTCCACGGAAGTACTCCACGCATTTCTCGCCCCACTCTTCCCAGGCGTGCACGATTACTTCCGTATCGGATGCGGTCCGGAATGTGTGGCCCGCCGCTTTAAGCCGGTCGCGCAATTCGCGGAAATTGTACAATTCACCATTGTAGGTCACCCAGATCTGCTCATCCTCACTGGACATCGGCTGGGCGCCGGAGACGAGATCGATGATCGACAGACGCCGGTGACCGAGCGCCACCGGTGCTTGCAGATGCACCCCATGCCCATCGGGACCGCGATGGCGGACACGCGCGGTCATCGCCTCCACTTCGGCGCGCGACGGCGGTTTTCCGGAAAATTCAAGGAAGCCTGCTATTCCACACATCTGCTATATCATGGTGAGAAACCGGAACATGGTTCTGCTCTTGTGTGCTATTGCGGCATCCGGTTCGATTGTACCGGATGGTGCGTTTTGGCTCGACAGCTTTGATCGTACGGTGAGATGAATGTCCGCTCTCGGTGACTCCACGCAACAGAATGACATCCGGTTTGAGTTCGGCCACAACTGGACCCGTTTTGTGCGGCATAAGCTTGATGAAGAGCGGATCGGCATCGCGCAGAAGCACCTGCTCGAATTTCTCAAAAGAGAGGATCTCAAGGGGCTCGATTTTTTGGACATTGGCAGCGGAAGCGGCATCAACTCCGCGGCGGCTTGCTCCGCTGGCGCCGGCAGGATTTGCAGCTTTGATTATGATCCGAATTCCGTCACGGCGACCGGGCTGGTCCACAAACGCGCAGGTAATCCTGCAAACTGGAAGGTGATGCGGGGCGATGTTCTCGATGACCGGTTCATTGCTTCATTGGGTCCATGGAATTTCGTGTATTCCTGGGGCGTGCTCCATCACACCGGAAATGTGTGGCAGGCGATCGCCAACGCAGCCAAACTCGTCGCGGATGGCGGTCTGCTCTACATTGCGCTTTACTCCGCCGACGTTCGCCCCGACGCGGAATTCTGGTTACGGATAAAACAGGAATACAATCGCGCATCAGCATGGAAAAAGAACCGGATGCTGTGGTGGTATATCTGGAATTACGATTTGGGCCGCAGTCTGCGGCGGTTGCCGGAATTCCTGACCAGGGCCACAAAGGCCCTCCGGGGAATGAGCCTGTTTGTCGATATCCGCGACTGGCTCGGCGGCTGGCCGATGGAATTCACCTACGACCGGGAGGTGATTGAATTCCTCGCCCAACGTGGATTCGGGCTGGAGAATATCAAGGCCGGCGAAGCGAACACGGAGTTTCTGTTCCGGCGTAAATTGTAGAGTTGTCATTGCGGATGGGGCCGGATTGACCGCGCCCATTGCGGTGCTGCCACGGCGATTGATTCCAGTCCACCGACCGTGAGGAGCAGCATGGAAATCATCATCAGCCCCTGAACATTTGCCAGGAACCGGGCGGGCTCCGTGAAATTGACCAGTGCAAGAAACAGCAGGTAGCCAAAGCAGCAGAGGGCGAGAAAGCCGGCTGCGATCAACACATCCCTCTGCCGTTCTGTCCGTGGCCCAATAATAACCATCACGATCAAACCCAATAGGGACAAGACCGGAAGTTGGTCAAAAATTTGTTCCAATGGCTGCGTTAAGAGCCAGTACACGTAATCCACACGGCGCGGCCAATTGGGGCGGCGAAACGCATCCGGCCTGGTACGGCAACCTGATACGGCTCCATTGAGAAACGGACGCAACGGCCACTTCGCCGAGGCGCGGACCAGGAGCGCCTCGCGGCATGTCTGCGGAATGGCTCTGCCAGAGGCGCCGAAAAGCAATTTTCGCCACTCCGACAAGTTGAACAGGTTCGACGCGTATGGATCGTTTCCGTACAGAACCTGCGCCGATGGCAGGTACTGGTAATAAAGGAAACTGTACCCATCCCTGAGCAGCTTCACGAATCCATACCGGGTCAATTGCAGGTATTCGAACGGATGGGCACGGATACCCTCAAACGCCAGATCGCCGAAAATCCTGTTCATCGCCTGCTGCTGCATTTGCTCAGGAAGATTGCTGACGTGCGCCTTGATTATGGCGTAGGGACTCCGGTTGCCGAAATCGCGCTCCGTCCCGGGCGAACCGGATCCGGATGCCAGCCAGTCTGTCAGATATTCGTGCCTCGACACGTATTTCGCCCGGTAACTCTCAATCAGCGGCCGCAGTTCCCGCTTGATCCCGGCGTATTTCGGGCTGTCCAGATCGACAAGCTGACCTGCAGGACCGAACGCAACATAGCCTCCGAAATGAGTCATGCTGTAATCGCCGTACTGGATTCGGAATGCGATCACATAGAGACATAGCCCGCCTGCCACGGGCGCAATGAAGCTTCCACAAACACGGGTAAAATACCGGATCCGGTTTTGCCGCTCACGCCACGCGTGGAATGCGTACAGGATCACGGTGGAAACAACGAGAACTACCGCGGACGGCTTCACCAGCACATTGAAGAGCACGAGAAGCCCCAGTGTAACGGCGATGCGCAATGACTTTGGAAATCGGAGAGTTGCGAGTGCGACCGCTGCATACAAAAGATAAAGCATCGCCGACAGATGTTCCGTCAATGCCCGATATTCGAATGACATCTCCTTCGGATTGAACAGCAGGAACACCAAAATGACCAATGAGGCGAGGCCCAATCCCAGATAGCGCCTGATCGCGACCGTCACAGCTGCGCAGGCTCCCAGTCCGAGCAGGTTCTGGGCAACCAGTATGCCTACCGGACTTCCCGCCATCGAAACGGAAAGCAGGTAGAACACCGGCAGGCCGGCCGTCCGGAATTCGCTGAACGGCCACCACGGATGTTGCAGAACAGGTTCGATATAGGTACCCGAGTCAGGACTGAGATATGGCACTCCCAGTGTCCAGGTCCAAAATCCACGCAAAACCGCTGCCGCAAACATGATTGCGGCAAATACGGACCAATACATCCACGATTCACGCGAAAGAGTTAGAACGCGATACAAGGTGTTATGCAGAGACCGGCGCAGCGGCAAGTCTGATGATCGAAAATTCCTGATTGCAAGCAAGGCGCTAAATTTGGCCGGCGGCGAAATCCACGGACACGGTGCGACTGTTTTGGGCGATGCTCTCGACGGCGGCTTCAATCGTGCGCACCACGCGCCAGCCGCTCACACCATCCGCGCGGGGCCGAACATTTTTTGCGATGGAAGTGAAGAAGTCATCGAGTTCGGTTAGCAGTGGTTCCTGTGTCTGTATCACCGGAAGAGTCGCACCGGTGTCGATCACCAGTGTTTTGTGCTGAAGAAATGTCCCCGTGATTTCCGATGGAGGAGGCAGTCCGACCCGTTTGTCATAGATGCGAACCGGAAAGCGCAAATCGAGATCGTCGCAAACCGCCATTTTTTTGCTGCCCACGACCGTGATTTGCCGGACCTTGTTCGGGTTGAGCCAGCTTGCGTGGATGTGAGCGGCGGCACCGTTGCCAAACACAAAAGTCGCAAACACTACGTCCTCGATGCCCGGATTGAGATAGGACCGGCCGGAGGCCGTTACCGAAACCGGCGCGGCCGACATGAAGGCGCACATGATGGAGGCGTCGTGTGCAGCCAGGTCCCACAATGCACTGACGTCGGTCCGGACCGGCCCAAGATTGGTCCGCTCGAAACTCATGTAGTAGATTTCGCCCAGTTCGCCCGACCGGATCAGCGCATCGACCGCGCGAATCGCGGCGTTGTACTCGAACACATGCCCGACCATCAGGATCCGGTCACGGCTGCGCGCCAGGCGAACCAGCGATCCGGCCTCGTCAGACCGGGTTGTGAGCGGCTTTTCGACAAGGACGTGCTTGCCCGCGGTCAGGGCAAGTCTCGCCAGTTCGAAATGGGTGACGGTGGGGGTTGCGAGCACCACCGCGTCAACCGCCCCGTCCCGGAACACTTCGGCGGCGATTTCGGTCGTTCTTGCCTGTGGATACCGCCTGGCCAGTGCGGCGAGATTTGCGGGATCCGTGTCGCACAGCCATACCAGACCAGCTTTGCCGGTTCGCACAATGGCGTTCGCCAGATTCGGGCCCCAGTAGCCCGTACCGATCAGCGCGGTTGCGATCACGGCGCGTCCTCCACCTGTGCCACCGCGGTTTTCAGCGCCGCGATGCACCGGTCCATATCATCGTGCGAAAGCTCCGGGTAAAGAGGAAGGCTGAGGGAACGGCGTGCCCACTGTTCTGCAACCGGAAACTCGCCCGTCCCATAGCCGAGCGCCCGATAGGCCTTCAGCTCGTGGATCGCGAACGGATAATGGATTCCTGCACCGATGCCCTGCGCCTGCAGCGAACTCAGCACGCGGTCCCGTCCGCGCACTCTGACCACATAGAGATGCCAGACAGAACCTTCGCCCGCCGGCATGCACTGGCAGCCAGCCGACTCCAGGGCGCGGGTATAATACATCGCCCGCCGGCGCCTCTCACCATTCCACTCATCCAGAAATTTCAGCTTCACGCGCAGGATCGCAGCCTGCACGGTGTCAAGCCGGCTGTTCAGGCCGATATCATCGTGATGATATTTCTGGAGCGAACCGCAATTGCGGAGCATGGCAACCCGCTGTGCGATATCGCTCCGCCGCGTCGTCACCATCCCTCCATCGCCATAAGCGCCCAGGTTTTTTCCAGGGTAAAAGCTGAAACAGCCAATATCTCCCAGACCGCCTGCACGACGGCCCTGCCAGGTCGCGCCGTGCGCCTGCGCCGCATCTTCGATGACCGCGAGTCCGTGACGGGACGCGATGGACTGGATCGCATCCATGTCCGCGCATCGTCCGTACAGGTGAACCGGTATGATAGCCCTTGTCCGGGAAGAGATCGCGTCCTCGATCCGCGCCGGGTCAATCAGCGCATCCTCGGACCGAACGTCCACCAGAACCGGCCACGCACCGGTCAGGGAAACCCCGAATGCCGTCGAAGCGAATGTCATCGCCGGCACGATGACCTCGTCACCCGGCCCAATTCCCAGCGCGCGGCACGCGAGATGCAGCGCATCCGTGCCGCTGCCCACGCCGACCGCATGTGGCACTTCGCAATATGCGGCAAATTCCGTTTCAAACAGCCGCACGTCCTTACCTAGAATGAAGTCGCAGCGTTGCAGCACACGCGAGATCGCGGCATCAATGGGACTACCGAGATTGTGGTACTGCACTTTCAGATCGACGAGCGGAATTGTTTTTCCGGTCTGCTGCGGAGCGGTCACGCATCGGTCTCCAATGATGGCAGAATGGATCGTAAGTTTGCGGATGTCCCGCCGGCGCGAAACCCGGCTGTCCAGGCAAACCGGAAGGCCAACAATACTGTTGCGAGCAGCGCAACCAGCAACAATATGCAGGTCTGCGCCAGCGTGGCAGCGGCGATACCCAGAGCAGCGGACCCGCCGGAAAACCGTATCGCCAGCATATAGGCGAACTGCAGCGGCCCGATGAACGCGGGACCCGAAGGAAGAAGGGTGCTCAGGCTTGCCGCGCCCGCCAGCACCAGCGTGCCGGAAAAGCCCAGACCCATGCCCAGCGCCTTCACGATCAGCCACAGCGTCAACGTGTCAGGGACATAGATGAGGAGCGTGCAGGCGGCCACCAGCAGACCGCGCCTGGTGCGCAGGATTGCAGAATAATCCTGCACGGCGAGAATGCGGCCTGCAATCCGCCACTTTGCAGCCAGCCTTGCGAGTGGCAGGTGATTCGTCAGCAGGATCGCCACGGCAATCGCACCGAACGCCACCCCGCCCGTCAACGCGAGATTCGTGAGCAGGTTTTGTGAATCACGATGCAACGGAGAAAGCAGCAGTCCCACCGACAGCAGGGAGATGACGGCGAGCCCATCGAACAGCCGTTCAATAACAATGGAAGCGAGCGCCTCTGTCCTGCTGACCGCCGCCGTGTTTTTCAACATCTCTGCGCGCGCCAACTCTCCCAACCGGGCAGGCAGGATTACGTTCAAACCATACCCAACCAGCAACAACCGCACGACCGCCGGGTAAGGAAGCACATGTGAGGACCGCAGGATGATTTGCCAGCGCCAGCCCCGAAGCGAAAGATTGACCGCATAGCTTCCCATCGCAGCCAAAATCCAGATGAAATCTGTTTTCGCCAAGGTCGCCGCGACAGTCCGGAAGGACGTCTGCGACAAGGCAAGAACAAGGAACAACAGGGTAAAGGCGACGCCGATCATGGCGCGCAGCGGCCGCGAACCCAGACGGCGCCAGAAGGCATTCGGCTGATAAGCCCGCGTTGCCGCGTTTGTCATGACAGCCGTATTTGCATTAGCCCGCGGATGCCCGGCGCAAGCTTTCCCCGGATCGGGTGCGAAACGCGCGATCGATTCCAAACCCCACGATCAGGATCGGCGTGAGCATATGGAGCCAGTCAATCACGGGCCGGATTTTGGTGTTCCCGATCGCTCTTGGCGGATAGATCTTGCTCACCGGCACTTCAGCCGTTCGGTATCCGAGCTTGAGAATTTTCATCAGCAGATACACTTCAAGCTGATATCCTTCGAGCCATTGTTGATTCAACCTGATGCGCGGATCATCCAGCACCGGCAGACGCAGGGCCCGGAATCCGTTTGTGCTCTCCGTCAACCGCTTCCCGCAGAAAAATCCGGTTAGTACCGGATGCAGTCTGGTTGCGGCCTTCCGGTACGCGGGCATGTCGCCGCCATATTGTCCACCGGACAGAAATCGTGATCCCATGACAAAATCACATGCCTGATCGCAAATCGGATCGAGCAGCCGGGTGATTTCTTCGGGGGCGTCCTTGTTGTTTCCCGCGATCGTGACGGCAATATCAAAACCGCGGCGGCGCGCCTCGCCATAGCCTGCCCGGATCGCGCACCCCACACCGCGCACGCAGTCGAAGGAAATCACCTCGGCGCCATGCTCGCGCGCGACCGCCGCGGTCCGGTCGGTCGATCCGTCGTCCACCACCAGCACGGTATCGACGATGTCGCGCGGGGTCCGCCGCACGACCTCGCCAATTTTGCGCTCTTCGTTGAACGCCGGCGCGATCAGGATGACTTTGCGAGACTTATACATTCGCCATCCGACGTTTCTGAAAAAATTTCCGCGCAAGCCGGACATCGAAATTCACGGCTTGCCACAGTTTTCAGCCGTGATCCGCAGTGACAGACCCAGCCGGCGCGGCGCGCCGGTGAGCCCATCATCAGCGCGTGTTCGGGGACGGACCTGGTGACGACCGCGCCCGCCGCGATCATGCCAAAGGCTCCGATCAGAATGCCCGGCAGGATCACGCATCCTGCTCCGATGCTGGCGCCCTGCCCGACCCTTGTCTTTGTGAGCCAGTTCTGCGGCCGGGAGTAGCGGGCCGATACTGGCGCGATCTGCATTCGCGGGCTTCGGGGAAAGAGATCGTTGGTAAAGATCACTCCGGGGCCAATGAAAACATCGTCCGCGATCTCGATTCCATCCCAGATCATCACCTGATTCTTGATCGTGACCCGGTCGCCCACGCGCGCTCCGGCTTCAACAAAGGCATGATCGCCGATGTTGCAATCCCGCCCAATGACCGCGCGCTTCATGACATGGGCAAATGCCCAAACCCGGGTACCCGCGCCGACGTCGGCGCTTTCGCAGAGGGCATGCGCGTGAACAAAGACCGCGCCCGTCACGAGATGCGGTGGCTCCGGCTCAGGCCTGCGCCTCGTGCCGCGCTGTCGCCGGCCGATCGGAAAAAAACGATCCGTCCCACTCCTGGCGTATGACCCCCAAATATCGATCCGCCATGCGTTCGATGGAAAATTCGTCCCTGACCCGTAACCGGTTCGCGTCGCCCTGCCGGCGGCGCTCCGCCGGATCGCGCAAAAGATCGAGCATGAGCTGTGCGAATGCGTTGAAGTCCCCGGCGGGCGCAAGCGTTGCTGCGTCCGGCGGCAGTGCATCTCGCACCCCCGGCAGATCGCTTGCGATCACCGCCTTTCCCGCCGCCATGCATTCCAGGACGCCATTGGGCATGCCTTCGGTCCAGGAGCAGAGCACCGCCAGATCGCATTCTTCAATCAGCGAGGAAACGCCGGAAACCGAACCGAGAAACCGCACCGTTGAGGAAAGATTGCCATCACGGATGAGCCGCATACATTCTGCATAAACCTCATCTTCCAAAAACAATCCGGCCAGTGCGAGGAACGGCCTTTCGGCGCCAGTCCAGTTTTCCTGCAGGACGCGCCACGCCCGCAGCAGGGTGGCATGTCCCTTGCGACTGTTGACATTCGCCACTTTCACGACCAGCGGTTGGGAGGCCGTGAGGCCCAGTTTCATCCGCCATTCGGAACCGGCCCGGCCCTGCGGTTGCTCGACCCCATTGGGAACAAGTGAAATCCGCGGCCGCCGAACACGCAATTCTCGTGCGAGAAACTCCACACCGGCGCTCGAGTTCGCGACAAACCGGCGGGTCATCCGAACCGCGATCCGCTCGTGCACCGGCAGGCGTTCGCCGCCGCAATGGCGCTCGCCCCAGATGCATACCCGCACGCCAGCGAACCGGTGGGTCAAGCCCGCAACGACATTGGGCCAGGTCGTGAAGGGCAACAGAACATCCACCTCGGCACGTTTCAATTGCCGCGCAATCGAGGACAGCCGCCGGGGCCATTTGATCGCCCGCGAAACGCGCGAATTGCCTTCGATCGGTATGGAGAATTCCAGCGCTCTGGTGGGAATTCCCGCAGCCTCAAACTCCTTTGCATACTCGCTGCTGTGCGTCAGCGCCCAGACTTCCACGTTCAACCGCCGGCGCCGCAATTCCCTCGCAAGCAGGAATGCCTGCCGTTCGGACCCGCCCCGCCCGAAATGGCCGATCATCACGACTGTCTTCGACGCGGTCAGTTCGCGTGAAATACCGTTTCTCCTTCAGGCGCGGCCACGGCCATGCGACAGCTGCGGAGATCGCCACCAGCTCTGTCCCGGCATCGTGAGACTTGCCCGGATAACCTGGAGGTGACGCTCGACCATTCGCTCTACGGAAAATTCCGTGTGCAGGCGCACGGCATTTGCCTCGCCCATTGCGGCGCGCCTTTGCGGATTGCGCAGCATATCGAGCAACCTGCGCGCAAACTGACCGGCATCCCCCGGCGGCACGAGAACGCCATCCGGCTCCGGACCGAGCGCGTCGCGAATGCCCGGAAGATCGCTCGCGACGACCGCCTTGCCTGCCGCCATGCATTCAAGGACGCCATTTGGCATCCCTTCCTTGCGCGAGCTGAACGCCGCGAGGTCACAGGCGTTCAGCAACGCGGGCACGTCCCTGATTCCCCCGAGAAATCGCACCGTCGATTGCAGGCCCGCTTCGCGCGTGATGCGTTCACATTCAGGATAGACATCCTGCGTGAGGTAACCCGCCAGCGCCAGGACGGGTCTCGCGTCATCCTGCCATTCGTCCTGCACGATCTTCCAGGCACGCAGCAGCGTTGCGTGATCCTTGAAATTCGTGACGTTCGCCACCTTGACGACCAGCAGCTGGTCCGGTTTCAGTCCAAGCTTCGCACGCCACTCTGTGGACGGAGCGATATTCGGCAATTCAATTCCGTTCGGCACGAAAGACAGATATTCCCGCTTCACGCGCATGACATTGGCGAGGAACTCAACACCGGCCGTCGAGTTCGCAACAAAGCGGCGATACTGCGTCACCGCAACCCGTTCGACGCCAGGGATTCGCTCGCCTCCGGCATGCCGCTCACCCCAAATGCAAAGCCGCACGCCTGCCACGCGCCAGGTCAGGCCAGCCACAACATTCGGCCAGGTCGTGAACGGCAGCAGGATATCCACGCGAGATTTCTTCAGCTCACGCAGCACCGGCCATGAGTGCTGCACCCAGCCGTAACGCGGATGCTGGAAGTGCAACGTTTTCGTGGGAATTCCGGCAGCCTCGAATTCCTGCGAATATTCCCCGGGGAACTTTAACGCCCACACCTCCGCATTCAGCCCATGCTTGTGAATGAGGTCGCGCGCGAGCAAAAATGCCTGCCGTTCGCACCCGCCACGGACGAAGGTTCCCACCATGATCACGATTTTCAGGCCCGCGAGTTCGGGCGCCACAACGCGCGCGCTCATGCGGCAGCCTTACTCCGGTACATTCTGCGCTTTCCACGAACCCGGCAGCGCCTGAGCGCGACGGCGCGAATGCGCCAATTCGCTCCGGATGACATCCAGGTACCGGCTTCCCATGCGTTCCACAGAAAACTCGGCTCGAATGCGGGCGCGGTTCAGCTCGCCCAACTGTCTCCGTTTGGCGGAATTGCCCAAAAGATCGAGCAGCGCGCGCGCAAATGAATGCGCATCTCCCGGTGGAATCACCACTCCCTCCGCACCCGGACCGAGCGCATCCCGAACACCGGGAAGATCGGTCGAGACGATGGCCCGGCCAGCCGCCATGCATTCCAGTACGGCGTTTGGCATGCCTTCGGCCGGAGAACTGAAAGCCCCGATGTCAGACGCATCCAGCAGTTCAGGAATTTCGGACACTCGACCCAGGAAGCGAACGGTTGACTCAAGCCCTGCGCCGGAAACGAACCGCCGGCAGTCTTCGTAGGTTTCGTAGAACGCGCCTGCCAGCGCGAGCACTGGCCGCTCGCTGTTGTTCCACGCGTCCTGCACCTGTTTCCACGCGCGCAGCAGGGTCATGTGGTCTTTGAACGTGCTGATCGTAGCGACCTTTACGACCATTGCCTGCGACGCTGATAATCCCAACCGTTCGCGCCAATTGATGGCCGGGTCGATCCGTGGCTTTTCGACGCCGTTCGGGATGAAGGATATCCGCCGGCGCGGCACCTGTAGTTCGCGCGCAAGATACTCCACGCCTGCCGATGAGTTCGCTGCGAATCGCGGGGTTTGCCACAACGCCACCCGCTCAAAGCCTGCCACGCGCTCGCCGCCGCAGGCGCGTTCCCCCCAGATGCACGCCCGCGCGCCTGCCGACCGCCACGTCAGCCCGGCAATGACGTTCGGCCAGGTCGTGAAGGGAAGGATCACATCGGCACGCGCCTCATTAAGCTGCCGCGAAATGCGCCACAGCCGGTGCACCCATCGCAAAGGATAGCGCGGATCAATGGACATCATTTCGCGAAACGGTATCCGTGCGAGCCTGGCGGACGGCCGGTTGTAAGCGTAATTGGGGGCACGAAAATTGAGTACCCTTGTCGCAATCCCCGCGGCCTCAAATGTGCTGGAATAGCTGCCCGGAAATTTCAACGCCCAGGCTTCCACATCCAACCCGTGCCTGCGCTTGAGTTCATTTGCGAGGAGGTACACCTGCCGCTCGGCGCCCCCACACTCGAACACGCCGATCAGCATGATGACCTTGCCGATTCCGGGTCCTTCGACCGTGTCATAGGTCCTCATCGGTGAGCCGTGGGGGATGACAGCGGCCTGAGGACGAATAGATGGCAGGCACTTCCGAAATACTTCGCCAATCGAACCCGGGCGGAAATGCTCAACCTGCGGCCGAAGACCAGATTTCCGGTATAGAACAGGCCGGCAGGCGCCTCGTACTCTATGGAAAAGCCGTGCTCGCGGAAGTTCTTGCGCCAGAAACCGGGGCGAAAAAGCCACACTTCCGAAAGGACATTTCCCCGTGCGCCGTGACGACGCTGCTGGAACGGTTCGCAGATTCGCTGTCCGGCCATTCCCCAGGCTCTGCGCAGCCGGTGCAGTTCGGCAGCGGTTACCGGTCGCCGGAGGAGCATCTCACTTCGCAGCGTCCTTATTAGCTTCAGTGCGAACAGGAAAGCGTCAAATGTCGTCCAAAACCGCCAGGAGTGCGTTGGCAGGACATGTACCGCACGCCCATCCGGTCTCAGCACGCGCGTAATCTCGGAATGCATCTGCCCAAGATTTGTGACGTGTTCGAGAACGTTTGAGGAAAAAACAAAATCGAAGCTGCAGTCAGGAAATGGAATGCGGCTGCCATCGTAATCCGTGATCGGGAACACACGGGAGCCGCGGTAAATGGAACTCGGTATATCAATGGCTTCGACAGCGAAACCCCGCGTGGACAGTTCCACTGCCTGCTGGCCATTTCCCGCCCCTATCTCAAGGATGCGCGCACCCGGCCAAAACTGCCGCGCAATCTGATCGAGCTCCCACGCGCGTATTCGAAAAAGTGTTTCATTGCCAGGTATCATCCAGCGCCATTAAATCCGGCGCAGATAGCCATTGACGTTCCATGTCACGTTCTCGCCGTAAAAGTCACAATAGCTACGATCGATGACATAATCGTTGTTGTTGCCAAGAAACTCGAGCAGCGCTCGCCGCGGTCCTCCGTCGTACAGATGATCGGCATGCATATCGTGGATCACGGTATCCTCGACGATCATATATTCGCCACTGCGAAGCAGAGGCCCGAAATATTCAAGAACGGCGGATGTTATCGATGCCATGTGACCGGCATCCTCAATCACCAGCACTGGCCGGGGCAGCTCGCCGATCCATGACGCAGGCGCGGCGTCGCCGATTGCGTGTGCATCCGCCTGGTGAAAGGTGATTCGTTTGTCGCTCCAGGCCGGAGGATCGGCAATGTCGAAACTGTGGATGTGACCATCAATATCAAAAGTGGTCAGCATATCGGCAAGCCACAGCGCGCTGCCACCCTTCCAGGTGCCGATTTCAATGATCGTCCGCGGCCGTTCACGCCACAACAGTTGCTGATAAAGCGCAAGGTCGAACGGGCACTTGAAGCAATCGATTCCCTTGTACCTGTACGACATGATGCCGCGTTGCAGATTCAGGATCACTCCCAGCGGAAGCGATGAAACCGGCAGTTCGTCCCTGCGCACGCGAAAATCGTCCCATAGAACCCGGTATTCCCGCCCGTTCGTTGCCGGATTCGAGCCGTCGCGACTGGAAAAGTGAAGTGTGTCGCCCCAGTGTGAAAACCGTCCGCCGCCGGTTTGCTGGATGTCCGCAA
The DNA here is from genome assembly GCA_025450355.1 of Micropepsaceae bacterium. Taxonomy (GTDB): domain Bacteria; phylum Pseudomonadota; class Alphaproteobacteria; order Micropepsales; family Micropepsaceae; genus CAIYRG01. The sequence continues at coordinate 1,259 of JANWHR010000020.1, read as the reverse complement.
TGGCGCTGTGAGCGGGACCGAGTTCACACCCGTCCTCAAACAGCCGAAGCATGGATGCTCCGGGCGTGCTCATGCTGTCGCCGGCAGACAAATTTTCAAGTCTCAATGCGAGGCAATGGCCGGTCTGACCCAGCAACCTGCTGGTGTCCAGCTTCTGCAATCGGATTCCCCGTTCCAGGCCGTCAGCCTCGCCCGAGATCACCGCCAGGTCTTTCGCGGACAGCCGAGGCTCGCCCGGTTTCACCCTATTGCCAAGCGCGGCGAGACTTCTCAGAAGAGCAGACCTCATTGTCAAATTGCCCTGTCCGAAATGCCGATCCCGCGGCTGAATGAAGGACTCATCCAGCGGCTCTTTGGTTTTGCGCCAGGCTCATTGCCGCAGAACCGTCCCGTTCGCGGGGAACGGCGCTACCGTTCCAATGAGGGTTCCTGTCCGGCTTAACAACCAGTCTTCCCGTTTGGTCAATAATGGAAAGAAACGGCCCCGACCGTCCGAAATATTCCTCGACCGCCTTTCGGCACCCTTGCCAGTATCCGAAATCGTCGATGATGAGAATCCCGCCGGGGCGAAGAAGGGGATAAAGCTGCGTCAGCTCGTGCAGCGTCGATTCGTACCAGTCGGTGTCGAGTCGCAGGATCGCAATCTCGTTCAGATCGCCGTGCGGAATTGTTTCCAGCACATCGCCTTTGATGAAATGAATTCGTTCCTCGGGATAGCCCGTCGAAAGCACGTTCTGGCGAACATCTTCCAGGCTTGCGTAACACCAGCCTCCGGTGGCCTCGTTCTGCAACAGCGGATAGAGCTTTTGCGCCGGCGTGCCCTCATGATCGATGTCGCAGTCTTTTGGCGGGGTCATCCCGGCAAACGTGTCAAACAGGTAGAGGTCGCGGAGTTCACCTTCCTGCAACAGGGTCAATGCCGCCGCCATGATCGAGCCACCGCGCCAGACACCGCACTCCACGATTGCTCCCGGAATTCCCGCGCGAGCGACATGACGCGTGGCATCCGCCATTGCCGCGATCCGTTCATAGGACGTCAGCGTATACGGCTTGACCCGTTCGATCAGCTCGCCATAGCTGCGGTCTGAGATCAGACAATGCGTTGAGTGGTTCACGCTCGCAGGTGGCGGCTGCGGCGGGGAATCCGCAACGTTGACGCGCTGGATTCGGTAACCCATCGCGAGACACGTCCTTGAAACGAGCCTCCTGACCACCCTCCGCCCCGTTCAGATCCTCCGGCTGATTTCACTGTGCAGGTC
>JANWHR010000019.1 GCA_025450355.1 Micropepsaceae bacterium | reverse complement strand
TGCCTGGATGCCTATGCGCACAAAGACGCTCCATTCGACCGTCTGGTCGAGGTTCTCGATCCGCCGCGGATGGCCGGGCGCCAGCCTCTCTTTCAGACAATGCTTGCCTTTAATGCGGGCGCGAGGCCGGAACTTGCGCTGACCGGGGTACGGACGGAACTCATCCCTGTCAGTGTTGACGCGGCAAAATTCGATCTCTCCTTCAATTTTTACGAATCAGATGCAGGCCTCGAAGGCACTCTGGAATACAGCGCCCAGCTTTTCGATCGCGCCACCGCAGAAGCAATCGCGAGCCGGTACCGGCGCCTACTCGAAGCGGCGGTGGGTGATTGCTCCATCCCGCTTTCACGCATCGACATCCTTCCGCCGGAAGAGCGCTCTTGCGTCCTGGAGAAGTTCAACGCGACACGCAGGCCCGCGCCCGGCACGTTGCTCGTTGACATGCAGGAACAGCAAGCCTCTGCCACACCAGAAGCAGCCGCGATCACTTCTGGTGACACTGTTATCAGTTATGCGCAGCTTCATGCCCGCGCAAACCGGCTGGCATGGATTCTGATCCGTGCGGGCTGCGGTCCGGAAGCTATCGTTGCCGTTCTGACCGGGAACCACGAAGACCTCATGGTCGCGGTTCTCGCGACCATCAAGGCCGGCGCTGCTTTCCTGCCGCTCGATCCGGAACAACCGGCCGCGCGTCTCGCCCTAATGCTGGAGGACGCCGCGCCTCGCGCCATTGTTGTCTCGACTGAATTGCGGTTGCTTCTCCCACAAGCGTTCCACGATCGCTGCGTGATGTTTCCGGGGTCTGAGGAAGAGCCGGGTTATTACCACGCACCGACTGACGAATATCGTACAGCACACTTAAGGCCCGGCCATCCTGCCTATGTTCTGTACACATCCGGAAGTACGGGCCGGCCGAAAGCCGTCGTGGTAACACAAGCCAACATTGCGCATTACATCGGCCTGATCGTACGGGACGTGCTCAGAGGCGACGCAGCGGCGATGCCGCTCTTCACTGCCCCGACTTTCGATCTCACGCTTACGAGCCTGCTCGCGCCTCTCTGCATGGGCGGCACAATCACGCTCGTGCAACGCAGACGGGCGGAAGATGCGCTGAACGATATCTTTGCGGCTTCCACCCCGTTGAGCGCCGTCAAGCTCACGCCCTCACATATTTCGCTGCTGGCGGCACTCCCCCATACCAGGTCGCCAGTGAGCACCGCGATTGTGGGCGGCGAAGCATTGACCGCGCAGCATGTTCAGACTTTGAAAGACCGTTGCCCGAATATTCGCATCATCAATGAATACGGACCAACGGAAGCCACGATTGGTGCGATTGCGGGTGAAGCCGGCGATGGCGACATTACGATCGGGCGCCCCTATCCGAATATGCGCGCCTACGTCCTCGATCGCACGCTCCAACCGTGTCCCATCGGAACAATCGGAGAACTTTATCTCGCCGGTGAGGGACTTGCGCGCGGATATTGGCGGCGTGCCGGGTTAACCGCTGCCCGGTTCATCGCCAACCGTTTCGGTGCGCCCGGTGAGCGGCTGTACCGCACCGGTGACCTTGCCGCGTGGCGTCGCGACGGGCGGCTCACCTTCCACGGCCGCGCCGATGAACAGATCAAGCTGCGCGGCTTCCGTATCGAGCCAGGCGAGATTGAGGCGGCCCTGACTGAATTGCCGGAAGTCGCCCAGGCCGCCGTTGTTCTCCGCTTTCGCGCCGAAGACCAATTCCTCATTGCGTATGTTGTCGCCACACAAAGGAACCAACTCGATATCAATGCTATCCGCGCGAAGCTGTCGGCGGTCCTTCCGGATTTCATGATTCCGTCAGCGATCGTGGAGCTTGCGGCGCTTCCTTTGACCGCTCATGGCAAGCTCGACAAACATGCTTTGCCCGCGGTCGAGATTCAACCGGCTTCCGCGGACTACGTTGCACCGGTCACGCCCGAAGAATTGGTCCTTTGTGAGCTGATCGCGTCGTTGACGGGCGCAAACCGTGTTGGACTTCAGGACGATTTCTTCAAGCTTGGCGGGCATTCGCTTCTGGCCGCACGTCTGGCTACGCAGGTACGCACGCGCCTGGCGCGCGAGCTGCCGCTGCGCACCATTTTCGAAAATCCCCGTCTTGGCGATCTTGGCCGCGCCATCGCCACGATTCCCCGTACCCGGCGCAATGCACCGGAAATACCGGCCGATCCCGCCAATGCGCATTCACCATTCCCGCTGACGCCGGTGCAGCAAGCCTATTGGATGGGCCGGCAGGGGCTGCTGCCCCTGGGCGAGGTCGCCTGTCATCTTTACGAGGAACTGGAGCTTTCTGGCCTCGATGTAGAGATCTTTACGAATGCATGGCGCCGAACCATTTCCCGCCACCCCATGCTGCGAGCCATCATCACTCCGGCCGGCGAGCAAATGGTTCTCGAAAAAACGCCGGTTTTCACTATTCCCTATACCGACGTTTCGGCGCTGCTCCGTCCCGATGCGGAATCACGGCTTGAGACTATCCGCGAAAGCATGTCTCATCAGAAGCTCGACCCCGCGCGCTGGCCTCTTTTCGATGTGCGGGTAACGCGTCTGGCAGACGCAATTTGGCGGGTGCATCTCAGCTTCGACGCACTCATTCTGGACGGGGAAAGTATTGGACTGCTGCTGCGCGAAGTGTTTGCAACCTATCGCGGCACGGAGCCACAAACACCCGCCATTGCGTTCAGGGATTATGTGTTTGCGACACAGGCTGATTGTGACGCGATTGCAAGGGCGCGCGCCTATTGGGAAGCGCGCATCGAGGAACTGCCACCGCCGCCAGTTCTGCCACTTGCGACTGGCGCCGCCAGCCTTTCCGATCTCCACTTTTCGCGGCGGCACGCTCAGGTGCCGCGCGCAAAATGGGATGCGCTTAAGCGGCGCGCCACCGGCCGCCGGCTTACCGCTTCAAACGTTCTTCTGACGGCTTACGCGGAAGTCATCGCCACGTGGGCTGCGGCAGATGATTTCACCCTGAACCTCACGGTCGGAAACCGGCCGCAAAAGCCGGAATTCGCCGCCGTGCTCGGCGTTTTCACCACACTTACGCCCCTTGCCGTGCGTGCTGCCCGAACCGGCACATTCGCGGATCGAGCCCAGAGCCAGCAGGCACAGCTTGTGCGCGATCTCGACCATCGCGATTTCAGTGGAGTCGAAGTGCAGCGCCTGATCGCCCAACGCGCAGGCGATGCAAGCCAGGGCATTCTGCCAGTTGTTTTCACCAGCATGGTTGGGGAAGATGAAATAGTGCTGCCGCCCGGCATCGAGGGCGTCACCTTCGCGATTACCGAGACGCCACAAACCTGGCTCGACAACAAGGTCTATGAAGACGAGGACGGGCTCGGCATCGACTGGGATGCGCCCGAGGCTTTGTTTCCGCCTGGCTTGCTCGATGCGATGTTTGAAGCCTACGTCGCTCTCATTGGGTCGCTTGCGGACGATGCCGCATGGATTGCACCGAAGCGATCCCTGGTTCCTGCCGAAGAATGCGCCATCTTCAGCGCCGCCAATGCGATGGATGGTCCGTTACCGGACGATCTGCTGCATACCCGCATTTTTGCCGCCGCTGCGGCGGCACCGGACGCGCCAGCTCTGGTTGCGCCGGAGCGAACGTTTGCCTTCGGAGAAATGGATCGTTGCGTACGTGCGCTTGCGCACGCACTCCGTGCCGCGCTGATGCCAAATGACAAGCTGGTCGCGATCGTTATGGAGAAAGGCGTCGAGCAGGTCTTCGCCGCTCTCGCGGTGCTGGAATGCGGGCGGACGTTTCTGCCCATCAGCGCGGGTCAGCCGGACCGCCGGATTCAGGCCATCCTTGGCCAGGCCGGAGTGCGCCTGGTTTTGACCCAGCCGCGTATCCGCCGCGACCGGCAATGGCAGACTTCCGTTACGCTGATCGATGTCTCTCCCGGCGTTCCAGATGAGACGATGCCGCGTCTCGCGCAAACCGCATCTCCGGACGACCTCGCCTATGTCATCTACACTTCAGGAAGCACGGGCTCGCCCAAGGGTGTCGCGGTTTCGCATCGCGCGGCCCAAAATACGCTCGCTGACATTACGGACCGCTTCGCTGTCAGGCCCCAGGATCGCGTGCTTTGGGTGTCGTCGTTCGAGTTCGACCTGTCGATCTTCGACATTTTCGGCGTGCTGGGCGCCGGCGGAACTGTCGTGATACCGGAGCGGGACGGGCACAGAAATCCGCGAATCTGGGCCGAATGCGCTGCGCGCAATGGCGTGACGATCTGGAATTCGGTGCCCGCAATCGCTGAACTTTTGCTGTCCGGCGCCTCCGAAATGGACGGCGCGCCGCTGGCGTCGCTTCGGCTGTTTCTATTGAGCGGCGACTGGATTCCAGTGTCGCTTCCCGGCCGGCTGCGTGGAGTCGTGCCGGGTGCGGACATCATTTCATTGGGTGGCGCGACCGAAGCGGCGATCTGGTCGATTTTTTATCCCATCGGGGCGGTCGATCCGGCGTGGGCATCGATCCCCTATGGCACGCCGCTGCACAATCAACGCCTTTATGTCCTCAAGAGCGATGATCTTCAGCCCTGCCCCGTCCATACGGCAGGAAGGCTCTATATCGCCGGCTCCGGACTTGCAGCGGGCTATTGGAACGACCCGGAACAGACGAAAGCGCGTTTCGTCATCCATCCCGAGTCCGGCGAACGTCTTTACGACACGGGTGACCTGGGCCGTTACCGTCCCGATGGCGTGATCGAATTTCTGGGCCGCGAAGATCAACAGATCAAGCTGCGTGGATTTCGCATCGAGCTTGGCGAGGTCGAGGCGGCATTGGCACAGCACCCCGGTGTCGAGACCGCGGTCGTCATGCTCGACGCCGCGGGAGACACCAGACGCATCGTTGCCTTTGTCACCGGCGCCGAAAAAAGCCCAGTCGAACTGCGGCGCTGGGCGGAAGAACGGCTGCCCGATTACATGATCCCGCAGCACTTCGTTCCGCTGGACGTGCTGCCACTCACGCCCAACGGCAAGCTCGATCGCAAAGCCCTTGCGGAATTTTGCACACAACCACACAGGCACGACCGATCGCCGCAGACCGAAGCGGAAACGATCATCTGCCAGCTGACGCGGGACCTGCTCGGGCTTTCCCAAGCCGGAATTTGCGACAACTTCTTCCATCTGGGTGGCGACAGCATCTCGGCGATACGGCTCGCCCATCGCGCCGCATCGGCGGGCCTCTCCATCCATGCGCGGGATGTGTTCGCCCATCCGGTTTTGGAAGAACTCGCGGGGCGCGCCACCCGCGTTATCGCGCGACCGCCACAAGTGCAGCCAGCGGCCCTGTTCGACGGCGTAATCCTGTCATACCTGCGCGGACGATTTCCGGCGTTCGAGGAGGCCTGGCCACTCACGTCCCTTCAGGCAGGGCTCTGGTTTCACGCCCATTGCGAAACGGATGGGAACGATCCGTACCTGGTGCAGATCGTACTCGAGCTCGAAGGGGGTCTTGACACGGCCCGCCTGCGTAAGGCGATCGAGAACCTGGTTGCACGCCGCCAGGGCCTGCGCGTTTCGTTTCAGATCGGTCCTGAGGGGACGCCGCTTCAAGTTGTCGAAAAGACAGTATCGCTGCCCTGGCGCTGGTACGACCTCCTGGTCCTTGATCCAGACGGGCGGAAAGCCCGCGCCGCAGAGATCGAAGAGCTGGACCGCTCCGAGCGCATGGCACTCGACAGCGCGCCGTTGATGCGCGTCACGCTTGTGCGATTGTCCTCCACGCAGTACCGCTTAATCGTGACTCAGCACCATCTGCTCGCAGATGGATGGTCAAGTGCGATCTTCTTTCGCGAGCTGTTTGAGCTTTATCG
>JANWHR010000018.1 GCA_025450355.1 Micropepsaceae bacterium | reverse complement strand
TTGCGACAGGCGAGTTTCAAGGCCATGCGCGAGGACAAGCCGGCGAAATCCGTCCTGTTCGAACAGCCGCTGCCGGTTCAGGATGCCGAAGAAAAATCGGAGATCCAAACCGGCACCGTGCCAGTAAAGCAAAAATCAAATGCGCCGGGACCGCGTCCAATGGCGGCGAAGAATAGTGCCGCGAGCGTAGCCGGCGTGAACATCAGCAGCCCGGACAAGGTCCTGTGGCCCGCCACCGCAACGACACCCGCCTTCTCCAAGCTCGATCTCGCCCGCTACTACGAAGCGGTGGCGGACCGCATGTTACCGCACATCGTGAACCGGCCAATCTCCATGGTGCGCGCGCCCGACGGCATTCACGGCGAGAAGTTTTTTCAGCGCCATGTGCTTGCCGGGATCGCAGCGGTAAAGCCGATGCGAATTGCCGGCGAAAAACTTCCCTTTCATGCGGTCGCTGATGTGACAGGACTGATCGCGCTGGCGCAGGCCGCGGTGCTGGAAATCCACCCCTGGGGCTGCCGTCCGGGCGAACCGGAAATTCCGGAGCGGCTGATCTTCGATCTTGATCCCGATCCCGGCCTGCCCTTTGTGCGCGTCGTTGAGGCGGCAAAGGAATTGCGTGCGCTGTTGCGGCACTGCGGTTTGACGCCCTTCGTGAAGACCACTGGCGGCAAGGGCATTCATGTCGTGGTGGCCATCACCGGACCTGCACGCCGTCCGCCAAGCTGGGATGAGGCAAAGGAATTCGCGCGCGCGGTTTCCGAACGCCTGGCGCAGACTGCACCCGATCGTTACGTCACCAACATGGCGAAGCGGCACAGGAACGGGAAAATCTTCCTGGATTTTTTCCGCAATGCGCGGTCCGCAACGGCGGTGGGACCGTGGTCCACCAGAGCGCGCGACGGCGCGACGGTTGCCCTGCCGCTCGCCTGGACGCAACTGCGCAGCACGCTGAAACCCGCCGAATTCAATCTCGGCGGCGTGGCCGCGATCACGCGGGCCAAAGATCCGTGGCAAGACCTTGCGGAATCAGCGGCACCGCTTGAGGACGCCAGCCGCAAACTGGCGCACATTTAGCAGCTAACCGATTCCCTACGTGCCGGTTTGGTTAATTTTGCGGTAACGGACCGGCACTATCCTGTTTGTCGGAACCCGAAACGATGGGATAGGCAATGCAAGATTCTGTTGAAGACGATCTACCGATCTGGGAAAGGGTTTCAAATAACCTAAAGGAAGCGCTTCTGAAGATCGCGGAAGCGCAAGAGCTGTTAGCGTTAAGCGAAAAGCCGGTTGCGCCCGCCACCACGGTTGCGCCCGCCACCACGGTTGCGCAAGCCAAAGCCCGCACCATGGTTGGGCCGTTTTGTTTGCCCACAAACAGCACCGTTGTAATGCAGCCCGGCGTGGGCGCATGGGCGGTTAACAGCAAGGGCGCGCTGTTTGGCGCAGCGTGCATAACCGAGGGCGCAACTGTGGCCAGCGTGCTGGCCAGCGCGGCCAAGCACAACGTTACACTCGCCCAAGCCAAGGCACATCTCATGTGGGGGTATAACCAAGGGTGGCTAACGTGCACGCCCGCCCCTGCCAATACACCGCCGCTTAAAGCGGGCAAGCCACACGTATTCGGTGAGGGATACGCTTCCGGCAAGCCCACCTCGCACCAGAACGTGCCCACGTATAGTGCGCCGCCTTGTGAACCGTCCATTTCCGAGAGGCCGCGACGTGTACCAACGCATCGGCAACCTGCTCCGTTTCGGCGCAAAAGACTGACGCCATATCGTTTCGCGCGTGTCTGGGTACCGGAAAAGGAGGTCGTATCGCCGACAGGGGTTGGAGCAGAGCGATTGGTTGAAATTGTCACCGCTATCGTTCAAGCGGAGAAGCCAATTCACTCGGAGGAAATCCCCAGAAGGGTCACAGAGATTTTCTGTTTGAAACGCGCTGGAGCCCAGATCCAATCTGCTGTGGCTCAGGCTTTGGAATCTGCCAAGCGCCGCGGCGTGCTAAGCAGAGCGGGAAGCTTCTGGGCCTGCGTACCGGACGAGCCAATTACTCCTCGTGACAGATTCGATACCCATTGGGTTCGGGCGTTCGCCGCCCAGCTTTCATTTCGCAATATGAGTTCTGCGCTGCAGCGCGAATAGCACTGCAAGAAAACCTCTCGATGAATCGAGATAACCTGATAGTTGAGGTGGCGCATCTCCTCGGCTTTCAGCGCACTGGGAGCGAGCTCGCCGGCGCGATCCGTGCAGGCATAAACAGGTTATTAGAGAGAGAAGCCGTGATCGATACGTTGGGCCGTATACGATTACGGTCCTCTGCCATGGAACCGCAGGCAAACTAACGTGCGCGTTTGCGGTGGGTTTTGACGGACGCGGCGGCGGTTTTGGTGCGGGCCTTTTCGTGGGCAGGCGGGGCGCCGAGGCTTTTCTTCAGCGCCGCCATCAGGTCGATCACATTGCTGGGCGCGGCAGGCGGGGCCACCGCGACCGGGCGCTCGCCCTTTTCCTTGCGGCGGATCAGATCGCGCAGTGATTCCTCGTAGCGATCGCGGAATTCAGAAGGATCGAACCGTCCTTCCAGTTGCTCAATGATCTTGTCCGCGATCTGCACCATTTGCGGATCGGGCGTCGCCGCCGGGATTGATTCCAGCGCCTTTGCCATGTTCACCACTTCATCGCGCATGCGCAGCGTGTAGGTGAGCAGGCCATGGTCGCGCGGCTCGATCGCCATCAGCCGCTCCCGCGTGTGCATCACCACGCGCCCGACCGCGATGCGATTGGTGTCCGCCATGGCTGCGCGAATGACCGCATAGGCGTTGGCCGCAATATCGTCGGTGGGCAGCAGAACGTATGGTTCATCCCAGAACAGGCGGTCAATCGAATCGGCGTCCACAAAGCGTTCGATGTCGAGCGAGTGCGTCGTCTCGAGCTTGACCGAATCCAGTTCCTCATCGCTGAGAATCACGTAACGGTTCTTCTCGATCTCATAGCCGCGGACGAGGTCGGAACGGCTGACCGGTCCGGCTTCCGGATCGGTTGGCACCATCCGGATCCGGTTGTTGGTGTTAGGATTCAGCAGATGGAAGGAAATGTCGTTGGACTTTGAGGTCGCCTTGTAGAGCGCCACGGGGCAACTCACGAGTGACAGCCGCAAGTGGCCCTGCCACACCGGCCGGGCCGAAAGACCGGGAACTTTTGGCGGGTTCCGCGGTTCTGCGGCGGGTTCGGTTTTCTTTCTAGCGGTATGCTTTTTGCTGGGCATGGTGATCGCGCCTGGACGTTTGCGAGTCCGGAACGTGACGTGCCCGCGCGCGTTCCCTAGCGGACATTTGCGTCAGGCTAAATTGCGATGAAAAAAGCCAAATTTGTTCAGGATGCAAAACTCGATCCGGCCCGTTTTTACCGCAACCCGGCGGACATCATGCGCGACAGGCGTCTCACCGATGAGGACCGCCGGCAGATCATTGCCGCCTGGGAGCGGAACACCGGTTCCCGTGAGACCGACGATTCCGCAGGTGCGATGCAGGAACAGTTACAACGCCTGCGCGAACTGCGCGAGCAATTGGAGCAGGGCGTCAGAATCGGCGAAAGCACGCAAGTCCCGGAATCGCCAGGACCTTAGGCAACAATTCCGCCGCTCAATGACCAACCGATAAGTTCCAGTTCGCCGGCCGGAATGTTGCGGCAACTGCCTGCGTCCGCGCCACGTTGTCTCCGTTGGTGAGACGCGTCGGAGAATGGCCATGGATCAGCCGAACCCGGAACACAGAAAGACCGAGCGCATCCAGCGTCACGATGCTGCGCCGACGCTTACTCCCGAACAGTCCCGCCAGGGTATCATGACGGGCCGGATTCGCTGGGTTCTGGCCATCAGCATCACACTGGCGGTTGTTGCGCTGGTCGTGCTGTACGTGGTGTACGCAACGAGCGCGTAAATTCCGTTTTTTTCCAGAGCGCAACCGCGCCTTCCTCCGAGGCCATCAGAAGCCCCACCGCCCGCAGCGCCGGAATATGCACCGCGACGGTGTGAAAAGAGATCAGGATGGGCACGGCCGTGATTGCGGCGATCGGACCCCACATCCAGACGAGCGTCGCAACGGTGAGAAAAATCGCGACGGGGGAAATCACGATCCGCCGGGACAAAAGCCAGGGCTGAACCAGATTTGCTTCCACGGTGTTGAGCGCGAGCAGGATCAGCGGCGGCGCCAGCGCTCCGGTGATCGTGCTGGCGGAAGCAAACCCGTAGAGTGCCGCGGCCACGATAGTCGAAGTTGGCCCGAGCACGGGTATGTAATTCAACACGCCAAACGCAATCCCCCACATCAGCGGATTCGCGATCCCGGCCAGCGAAAAGCAAAGCGTGGTGATCACGATGAGGCCGACGTTGATCAGCGAAAGGGTGAACAGATAGCCGGAGACGCGGCTTCGGATGTCCCGGCAGATGCGCGCAATGCGCAGCCTGTTCTGAAACGAACGCGGCAAACGTATCAGCTGACTTGTGTAGCGCTTGCGGCAGGCCAGGAGAAAAATCGTCAGGACCGTCACATAGATGCTTTTGGCGATGATCCCCGGCGCCGTGCGGGCGGCGGCGGCGATAATCCCGTCCGGAAGAGCGACCGCAGCCACCTGTGTCGCTGCGGGAGCGGCATTGCCGCCGTTGGCGCTGTTGGTGATGTTGTTTGTCGCCCGCTCAAAGGGCGCGAGCCGCCGCGCGAGCGGCTGCAATTTCCGCTCGATGGACTGCGCGACCTTTGGCGCGTTGTTCAGCCAATCCGTAACATCGGGCGACAGGATCGAGGCCGCCGCCGACAGGCAGGCGACGGTTGCCAGAACCGTCAGCACCGCGGCGGCGCCGGAACCGGCGCCCAACCGCTCCACCGCGCGCGTCATCGGCGCCAGCACGAGGGCGAGGGTCGCCGCGATCGCGGTCGGAGCGAGCAGTTCACCTGCACCGACACTCGCCGCCAGCAGGACGATTACCAGAACCGCAATCGCGCAGCCCCGGATGATCCGGATGTCGCGGCGCAGTTTCGCTCCCGGGCGCCGTTCCGGCGCCCCGGTGTCAAACTGTCTGCGACGAAATTCGATGCTCATCTGTGGGCGAACCCCGGCGATCCGGTGACCCGGAACGTGAAACAGCAGAAATTCTGGAGGAACGAGCGGACCTCCGACGCCGACTGTCGAGGGGGGCAAATTGACGTAGCCTGGGATCGGGGCCCGCTCGGGTTACATAATGCAGAGTGG